>NZ_JBEYID010000010.1:0-211169 GCF_040635605.1 Streptosporangium sp. NPDC006930
CCAACGCCACCAACGACGACGAACACGCCGTATCCACCGTCAACGCCGGACCCCGCAACCCCAGCACATACGCGATCCGACCCGACGCCACACTGATGCTGCCTCCGGTGAGGAGGTAGCCGTCGGACGCCCCGTCGCCCTCGTGCAGGCGGGGGGTGTAGTCCGACGCGGTCGCGCCGATGAACACGCCCGTGTCGCTCTCCTTCAACGACAGCGGATCGATGCCCGCCCGCTCCAACGCCTCCCACGCCACCTGCAACAACAGACGCTGCTGCGGATCGGTCGCCAACGCCTCCCTCGGACTCATCCCGAAGAAGGCCGCGTCGAACTCACCCGCACCGCTCAGAAAACCGCCCTGCCGGGTATAGGACGTGCCGGGACGCTCGGGGTCGGGGTGGTAGAGGGCCTCCAGATCCCAGCCGCGATCGGCGGGAAACTCCCCGATCGCGTCCGTCCCCGACGCCACCAGCTCCCACAACTCCTCAGGCGAGGCCACCCCACCGGGAAACCGGCACCCCATCCCCACGATCACCACCGGATCGTCGCGGTGACCCGCGGTGGGGGCCGGCGCGTCCGGTGCCGTATCGGCGGTCAGGTGCCGGACCAGGGCGGCGGTGGTGGGGTAGCCGAACAGCGTGGCCGCGGGCAGGTCGACCTTGAGCGCGGCACCGACCCTGTCGCGCAGCTCGACCATGCCCAGCGAGTCCAGGCCCAGGTCCTTGAAGGTGGCCTCCTGGTCGACGCGGGCCGGATCCGAGAAGCCCAGCACCGCCGCCACCTCACCGAGGACGCGGCGCCCCACATCGGCCGCCCCGGCCGCCCCTGCGGGGACCGCGAGAACCGCAGGAGCGGATCCCCTGCCGGGAACCGGGACCTCTGCGACGGCAGGTTCCCCGCCGGGAACGGCGTCCAGCCAGTGGTGCTCGCGCTGGAACGGATAGGTGGGCAGGGCGAGGCGAGGTCCGCCGGGCGGGAAGACCGCGTCCCAGTCCAGCGGCACACCGGCGGTGAACAGCCCGCCGACGGCGACCTCCACCTCGTCGTGCCTGCCGAGGGCCGGCACGAATGCCGCTTTCCTGCCCTCCGCCTCCCGGCCGAGCCCGCTCAGGGTCGCCCCGGGTCCCGCCTCCACGAAGATCCCGGCACCCAGCTCGCGGAGCCGGGTGAGCCCGTCGGCGAACCGCACCGTCCGGCGGGCGTGCTCCACCCAGTACTCCGGATCGGTGCTCTCGACGAGCTCACCGGTCACGGTGGACACGAACGGGATGCGGGATCCGCCGAACGAGATCCCGGCGAGCACCTCCCGGAAGTCGTCGAGCATCGGGTCCATCAGCGGGGAGTGGAACGCGTGGCTCACCGGGAGCCTGCGCGTGCGGTACCCCCGAGCGGCACCGAGCGCGGCGACCTCCTCCAGCGTGCGCGTCCCACCCGCGACGACCACGGACTGCGGGCCGTTGACGGCGGCGACCACCGCGGTCCCGCCGGCCAGGGCGAGCAGCTCCGCGGCGTCCGCCTCCCCGGCGCTCACGGCGAGCATGCCGCCGCCCGCGGGCAGCGACTCCATGAGCCGGCCTCTGGCGACGATCAGTTCCGCGGCGGAGGGCAGGTCGAGGATGCCCGAGACGTGTGCGGCGGCCACCTCTCCGATGGAGTGACCGGCCACGAAGGACGGCTCGACACCCAGGGAGGCGAGCAGGCGGAAGGTCGCCACCTCGACCGCGAAGATCGCGGGCTGGGTGAAGGCGGTCCGGTCGAGCAGCCGGGCCTCGGCACTGTCGGGCTCTGCCCAGACGACGTCCTTGATCGGGCGTGACAGCCGATCGTCCAGAGCGGCGGCCACCTCGTCGAACGCCGACCGCCAGACGGGAAAGTCCCGGTGTGCCCGGCGTCCCATGCCGAGCCGCTGGCTGCCCTGCCCGGGGAACAGCACCGCGACCGGCGCGCTCCCTGCCCGCCCCGTAACGACCCCGGCCGCCGGACGGCCGTCGGCCAGCGCCTCCAGCCCGGCCAGTGCGTCACCGGTGACGGCGGCGCGCCACTCGAACACGGTCCGCGTGCCGGCAAGGCTCCGCGGCAGCCCCGGAGGGATCTCACCGTGCCCGGCGACGAGGTCCCGCAGCCGCGCCGCCTGCTCCCTCAGCGCGGGCTCGGTCCTGGCGCTGAGCACCAGGGGGGTCCGCGGCGCGCGGGCGTTCGGCTCCCGAGAAGGTCCCGGCACCGCGGAATGTCCGTGCAACGTGGGATGTCCGTGTGGCTCGGGCGCCTCGGCCACCACGATGTGGCAGTTGGTCCCGCCCATGCCGAACGAGCTGACACCGGCGACGAGCCTGTCGTCCTCTCGGGGCCAGGCGCCGCCCTGGTCGCGTACCGCCAGACGCCAGGCGTCCAGATCGATGTCCGGGTTCGGCTCGGAGTAGTTGAGGCTCGCGGGCAGCCGGCGCTCGCTGACGCTGAGAACGGTCTTCAGCAGGCCGGCGATCCCGGCCGCGCCCTCCAGATGCCCGATGTTGGTCTTGACGGAGCCGACGTGCAGCACGGGGCCGCCGTCTCGGGCGAGGCCGAGGGCTCTGGCCTCCACCGGGTCCCCGACCCGCGTGCCGGTGCCGTGCAGCTCGACGTACTGCACGTCGGACGGTGACACCCCGGCCGCCGCCCACGCCTTCCCGATCACCTCGGCCTGCGCCCGCGCGCTCGGCACGGTGAGCCCGTCGGTCGTGCCGTCGTTGTTGACGGCGCTCCCGAGCAGCACCGCGTAGACGCGGTCGCCGTCCTCGACCGCCGCGTCCAGCGGCTTGAGCAGCACCAGCCCGGCGCCCTCACCGCGAACGTAGCCGTTGGCCCGGCGGTCGAAGGTGTGGCAGCGCCCGTCAGGGGACAGCCCGCCGAAGCGCGCGACCGCGGCGGTGCCGGCGGGGTCCACGATGAGATTCACGCCACCGGCGAGCGCGAGCCGGCTCTCGCCGCGCCGCAGGCTCTCGACGGCCAGGTGCACGGCGACCAGCGACGACGACTGGGCGGTGTCCACCGCGATGCTCGGTCCCCGCAGGCCGAGGGCGTAGGACACCCGGTTGGCGATGATGCCTCGGGTCGTTCCCGTGAGCGTGTGACGCCCGATCGCCGAGGCGCGTGACAGCGCGGCGTACTCGTCGGCGATGGAGCCGACGAACACGCCGGTCGCGCTGTCGCGGAGCGTGGCGGGGACCAGGCCGGCGTCCTCCAGCACCTCCCAGGCCAGCTCCAGTACGAGCCGTTGCTGCGGGTCCATCGCGGCGGCCTCGCGCGGTGAGACGCCGAAGAACTCGGGATCGAACCCGGCGATGTCGTCGAGATAGCCGCCGTAGCGGAGGCCCGGGTTGTCTTGGGCGAGCTCGGCCGGGACGGCGGAGAGGCCCCGATGAGCGGGGATCTCGCGAACGGCACCGCGTCCCTCGTCGAGCAACCGCCAGAAAGCGCGCGGGTCCGATGCCCCGGGGAGACGGCACGCTGCTCCGATCACCGCGATCGGCCGGGACGCCCGCTGGTCGTTGCTGCTCAACTGCTGCCTCACTCTCGCTCGTGACGGCATGACGGCAGGGCCGTGCGAGGCCGTGGGTGCGGTGTCGTGCCGGTGTCGTGGGTTTGATGTCGTGGTGGGAGGTACGCGAGCTCAGTCCCGGCCGGTGAGCGCCAGCCACACCGTCTCCGCCACGTCCCGCGACCGCGGGGTCAGGTAGAAGTGGTCCCCGGGAAAGGCCCTGAGCCGAAAGTTTCCGGAGGTGTTCTCGCGCCACCGCTCCACCTCGGCGACGGCCGCGATCGGGTCACGGTCCCCGGTCAGCGCCACGATCGGGCAGCCGACCCGCACGCCCGGCGCCGGGACGTACGCCCGCAGCGCGCGATAGTCGCTGCGCAGCGCGGGAAGGACGAGGTCGCGCAGGGTCTCGTCCTCCAGCACCCGCCGGGAGGTCCCGCCGAGGCGTACGACCTCCTCGATCAGGGAGCAGTCGTCACGCAGGATCCGCGGGTCGACCCGGGTCAGGGCCGGGGCGCGCCCGCCGGAGACGAAGAGCAGATCAGGTACGGCGCCGAGCCCTCTTTCGCCGAACAGCGCGGCCTCGAAGGCCACCAGGGCGCCCATGCTGTGCCCGAAGAAGGCGAGGGGCGCGGCCGGCCGCTCCTCAGCGATCACCGCGGCGATCCTGCGGGCGAGTTCCCGCAGGTCCTCGACGGCCGGTTCGCCGCGCCGGTCCAGGCGGCCCGGGTACTGGACGGCGAGCACGCGCACCGCCGGCGAGAGCTCCTGAGCCAGCGGGGTGAAGAAGGCGGCCGACCCACCGGCGTGGGGGAACACCACCACGCAGGGGGCGCCGGCGTCGGCCGGGGCGAACTGCCGCAGCCAGTCGCTCCTCGCCGCCGTTCCCGTCGCGGTCATCGGCCCGTTCCCACGCGGGCCGCCTCAAGGGCGGCACCGAGCGCCGCCGTGACCCGGGGGTCGGCGTCGGGCCGCATCTCCTGTATCGCGAGCAGGCTCCACGCCCGGGTCTCCGCCAGGTGCGACGGGGCGCCGTGCACGTCGGAGTGCTCGATCAGCCTCAGGTCGCGCACCGAGCGTTTGAGCCGCTCGGTGTCGCCCGGCGGGATTATCTCGTCCCTGGTCGCGGTCACGGTGGCGAACGGGACCTGCAGGTCGCGCAGGCTCTCGTCGTCGAGTGCCCAGTCCCGGATGCGCGCGAACACCGCCTGGGGCGGCACGCCCACCAGATGCGCCAGGGTGTCTCTGGTGATCCTCGGCACCCTCGCCTGCCAGGCGGTGTCGGTGAAGAAGTCGTGGATCGGCGTCCCGTTTCCGACCAGGCCGCGGATCCGCCGATCGCGCAACGCGGCGGTGATCGCCAGATGGCCGCCGAAGCTCAGCGCGAGCAGATATGTCTCGGACACCTTCGCCCGCCCGGCCAGGGCGTCCAGTATCGCGGTGAACAGCCGCCAGCCGTCCGGACCGTAGCGCAGGGGGTTCTCACCGACGCCGGGGAGTTCGGCCACGACCCCGGCCATCCCGAAGGCCGCGATCTGCGGCAGCACCGGGGCCCACTGCTCCTTGGGGCTCACGATGCCGCCGGTCATCACCAGCAGCGGGCGCGGCTCCTCGGCGGACAGGCCCGTGGCCCACACCTTGACGGGCATCCCGCCGACCTCGACGGTGACCGCTTCGATCTCCGGCCGCTCCCGCCGCCAGCGTTCGAACGCCTCGAAGCAGCGCGCGAGCGCCCGCTTGCGGCCCGGGCCGTCGACGAACGGGAACCGTCCCAGGTTGTAGTACTGGCAGGCCGCCAGCGTCTCACCCGCGGCCTCCGCCTCCTCCCCCGCGCGGATCCACTCGTACGGCCACGAGCCCGCCTCGTCACCGCTGTCGGAGGTGATCCGCTCCAGCGGGCTCGCGTAGTGGCCGGTGGGCAGGTTCTGGGAGATCGCGTGCGCCACCACGAACCGTTTGAGCTCGGACAGGTCGTTCATTCGGCGTATCCCTCCAGCGCGTCCTTGATCTCGGTGAGTACGTCGGCGCCCTCCGCGCCGTCGATCACGCGGTGGTCGAACGCCATGGAGAGCCGCATGACCGGGGCGATCACGATCTCGCCGTCCCTGACGACCGGGCGGTCGGCGATCCGGCCGACCCCCAGGGTGATCGTGGTGCCGCCGACGGAGTGGAAGCCGTCGACCGCCCGGTGGCCGAGCGAGGTGACGCTGAACGTCCCGGTGACGGCGGGGCGCCGCTCCAGCAGTCCCGCGGCCTCCCGGAACCGGTCGAGCGCCACCTGCCACGGGAGCCGCCGCAGGGCCCGGATACCGGCGAACTCCTCTGCGGTGTCGGGGTCGGCCTCGATCGCCCGGTCCAGGTGCGCCTGGACGTCGGCGAGGCTCGCGCTCTCCAGGCGGGGGATCACCGTCGCCAGCACGACCCTGCGGCCGTCCAGCGTCTTGTCGAGGGTGACCTTGGCGGCGACGGTGTCGTACGTGGCGACGACCGGGTCCAGGCGGCCCTGGATCGCCGTGTTCGCCTCGGGGTGCTTGCGCAGCACGCCCGCGGCCGCGTGCACGACGTAGGAGACCACCGAGCGGCGCTCCCCCACTCGCCGCGCCCGCTCGCGTCCCGCGACGATCGCCGTCGCGTCGATCTCGGTGTCGAGGAAGACCGGCGAGAAGTCACGGATCTGGTCGAGGAAGAACAGGGTGTGGCGGCGCTGGCTGGCGAAAGGCTGCTCGGTCAACGGTTCACCACCTCGTAGATCGATTCGAGGTTCGCCGCCTCCAGGAAGTCCGGGAGCGACAACGGCTTTCCCAGGTGCTTCTCCAGCAGGACGAGCATCGCCAGGAGCCGTACCGAATCCCAGCCGGGAAGATCGTCGAAGGCCCGCCCCAGGTTCTCCGCGTCGACGTCGAGCCCGATCTCGTCCTGGAGCAGGTCCACGAACTCCGCCCGCGAGATTCCGGCCGTCATCGGTCACGCTCCAGTGCGAGGCCCGCTCTGATCCACTTGCTCGACTCGATCGCCACGGCGACCGCGCGCGACGGTGTCGCCATCTCCGGCAGCAGGCGGTCGAGCTGGAAGAACAGCAGGGCGTTGCCGTTGTTGCCGGTCTCGCCGACGCAGGAGATCTCCTTGGCCGACGAGAAGTCCAGCCGTTTGGCGATCTTGTCGGTCATGGTGACGGACAACTGGGGAGGCAGCAGATAGTCGACCTGGTCCCGCTCCCAGCCGAGGTCGTCCAGGAGTTCTTCGGCGATCTCCTCGGCCAGGACGGGCACGAGCTTCTCGATGGCCTTGTAGTCCTCACTCGCCGGCGCCTCGGCGGTGTCGCGGTCCGCCAGGCCGTACCACCGCAAGGTCTGGCCGGGAGCGCGGTCCAGGCCCGACAGCCTGGTGAGCACCGACCGGACCACCGGGGCCCGGGGGTGGTCCTCGGTGCTGAGCACCGCGGCGCCGGCCCCGTCACCGAACAGCAGGTAGTTGACGACCTCGTCGGGCGGCAACGCGGCCAGGTCGGCCTTGAGGTCGTAGTGCTTGGCGATGACGTCACCGCCGATCACCAGCGCGGTCCGGTACCGGCCGGTGCCCAGCAGCGCGGCCGCCACGTCGAAGGTCTGCACGGCCCCCGAGCAGCCCGACTGGAGCTGGAAGGTCGGCACGCCGTCGATACGCAGCCGGTCGGCGATCACGTTCACGGTGGTCGGCATCAGCGTGTCCGGGGTGGCGGTTCCGAGCACCACCACGTCGATCTCCGCGGCGGAGATCCCCGCTCGGTCGAGGGCCTGAACCGCCGCGAGCTCGCCGAGATCGGCCAGGTCGTGGTGGCGCTCGCCCGATTTCAGGTCGATCGCGAGGTGCCGGGTCCGTGTGCCGATGAAGGTGTCGACCCATTGCCGCCAGAGGTCGTCCATCCCGAAACGTTCGGCCAGTGCGGCGGTGTCGACGGGAGGCCCGGGAAGGGCCGTCCCCACGGACAGAACTCGTATCGGGCTTTCCCCCATGCTGCTCCTCCATCGAGCCGTGTCCGCGTCACGCGTGTCGTCGCCAGGCGGTCCGGTACTCCCGAGGTGGCGTCGCGGATCCCACGTCGGCCTTCCTCGTCGGAACGCTAATGACGCCTGCTAAAGCAGCACTAAGCGAGTGATGAACCGCCCTGCCGGACGGAGACGCCGGACGGAGACGCCGGACGGAGACGCCGGACGATGGACGCCTGCGCTCGGTCGCGATCGGCGTCACAGGGAGGCCAGGGAGAAGTAGGCCTCCTCCTCCTGGTCGAAGTGCAGCAGGAGGACCGCGTGCAGGCCGTACAGGCAGGCGCACAGGTCGTCGAGTTGCTCGGGGCGCACCCCGCCGTCCTCGGCGAGTGCGAGGTGACGCCCCAGCCGGCGCACGAGCCGTTCGATCTCCGCGTGTGCCCTGCTCATGGTCATCGTGGCCTCGGGTCCACCGAGAACGCGTCCCATCGCCGGGTAGAGCCGCCGTTCCTCGGCCCGTTCGTGCGGGAGCAGGCGTTCGGTGAGAAAGGTGTGGACCTCCCGCAGGCGGCCGAGGGCCTCCGTCGGGGAAGTGCCGGCCAGCTCGTCGGCGGTCTCCCGGATCAGTTCCAGGGGCGGCCGCAGCGAGGAGTGCTCCATCTTGAAGCGGCGCAGCAGGGACTCGGTGCCTGCGTCGACCACCGTGCGGGTTCCCCTCGCGGGACGCAGGGCCCGCAGCGCGTTGAGGATCACCGCCACGTCGATGACCTCCTGGAGCAGGGCGCCGGAGGCGGGCGGCAGCGCTCCGGCCGCCGCCACGGCCATGGCCAGCAACGAGAGGGCCATCCCCGCGCTCGCGCTCTGCACGGCGATGCGGCGGGAGCGACGGGCGACGTCCATGGCGTCGGCGAGCCGATCCAGGCGGTCGGCGGTGAGCACCACGTCGGCCGCCTGGGTGGAGGCGGCCGAACCACGGGCGCCCATCGCGACCCCGACGTCGGCGGCGGCCAGGGCGGGGGCGTCGTTGATGCCGTCGCCCACCATCACGCTCACCGCTTTGGCCGTCTCCTGCCGTACGGCCCGCACCTTGGCCTCGGGGCTCTGCTCGGCCAGTACCCGGTCGACACCGAGCACCGTGCCCACGCTCTCGGCGACCTCGGCCCGGTCCCCGGTAAGCATGATCACCCGCTCGATCCCGGCGGTGCGCAGCCGCCGCAGGGTCCGTGCCGCGTCCGCCCGTACGGCGTCGCGGAGCAGGATCACGCCCGCCGTTTCGCCGTCCACCGTCACCCAGACCGTTATGGCTCCGTCCAGCGCGGCCCGCGCCCGCTGGGTCCGCTCCCACCCCGGAGAGCCCGCGGAGTCCACAACAGGGGAGGTCGTCGCCTTGCCGACCGCTATCCGGCGGCCCTCCACCACCCCCTCGGTACCGGTGCCCGGCCGCTCCAGCACCTCGGTCGGCCGCGGCAGCTCGGCCCGGTGGGTGCGGGCGGCCTCGACGATCGCGGCGGCCAGGACGTGGGAGGACATCTGATCCACCGCCGCCGCCCAGCGCAGCACGTCGTCGGCGCGGGCGCCGGGCGCGGCCACGACGTCGACGACCTGGGGGCGTCCCGCGGTGAGCGTTCCGGTCTTGTCCACGATGAGGGTGCGGGCCTGCCCCAGCCTTTCCAGCGCCGCCCCGCCCTTCACCACCACGCCGTGCCGCGCCGTACGGGACAGTCCTGAGGCGATGGCCGCCGGTGCGGCGAGCAACAGCGGGCAGGGGGTGGCCACGACCAGTACGGCCACAGCCCGTACCGGCTGGCCGGACAACAGCCAGGCGGCTCCCGCCAGCAGGAGCGTGAGGGGCAGGAACCAGACGGCGAACCGGTCGGCGAGCCGTACGACGGGGGCACTGTCCGCCTCCGCCTGCCGTGCCAGCCGCACCACCCCCGCGTAGGTGCTCTCGGCCGCGCTGCGGCTGGCCCACAGGTCGAAGGCGGGGCCGGCGTTCACGACGCCGCTGCGCGCGCTCTCACCCGTGGCGCGCTTCACCGGGACGGACTCTCCCGTCAGGGCCGACTCGTCCAGTAGTGCCGGCTCCTTCGCGATCACGCCGTCGACGGGGACCGTCTCACCGTGGGGGATCAGCAACAGGTCGCCGGGCCGCACCTGTTCGACCTCCACGAGGCCGGCCACCCCGTCCCGGTAGCGCCGGGCCGAGTGGGGCGCGCGTTCGTACAGCGCGGTCAGGTCCCGGCGGGCTCGGCGTGAGGCGTAGTCCTCCAGCGCCCTGCCGGTGGCGAGCATCACGCCGATCAGGGCTCCGGCGAGATACTCCCGCACGGCGAGCGCTCCGGCCAGGGCGAGTACGGCGATGGCGTCCACGCCCAGCCGGCCACCGCGCAGCGCCGACACCACCCATCCCGCCGCGGGCACCAGGGCGACGCAGGTGACCGCCGCCCACAGAAGATCACCGGCGGCGCCCGCGCCGGCGAGGTGAAGTACGGCTCCTGCCAGGAGCCCGCACGCGGTCACCGCGAGGAAGACGACCATGCCAAGGCGTCTCGTCATCCGCGCCTCCCGCGGGTAGGCGTCCCGGCCCAGGGACGGAGGTCTGCTTCGGTCAGGGCTCTGGGGCCGCGGACGGATGGCGGCGGTGGGAGCCGATTCGCGGCGTCCGGCTCATCCCGCGGGGACGTGGGACGGCACCACAGGGACCAGGCGGAACATCCCCGTCATCAGCTCCGGCGGCTCCGGTCGCTCGGTGACGCGGCCGGCCACGGCTCGCAGCACGTCGGTGGCGGTCATCATGCCCACCAGCCGGTGATTTCTCCCCATGACCCCGATCGCGTCGACGCCGGCGTCGATCATCGCGGCGGCGGCGTCGGCCAGAGGCGTGTCGGGTGTGGTGTGCGGACGGCGTCGGTCGGCCAGCAACGCGTGGACCGGCACGCGTGACTGTTCGATCGGGCCGCCGGACCAGTGGGCGGTGAGGTCCTCTCGGGTCAGGATCCCGCGCAGGCGGCCGTGCCCGTCGACGACCGGCAGGTGATGGACACCCGCGCGCTGCATGATCTCCCAGGCCATGAGCGGGGACTCCCCGAGGTCGACGGCGACCAGCGTCCGGCTCATCACCTGCGCCACCGTGAGGTTACCGGTGTCCATCACGCCTCCCCTCGGGTCCGGAGCACGGCGACGGGGCAGCGGGCGTGGTGCAGGACTCCGTGACTGACCGAGCCCAGCAGGGCCGAGCCGACCCTGCCCAGTCCACGGGAACCGACGACGACCAGGTCGGCGGTGGCCGAGGCCTCGCAGATGACGCCGACCGGATGCCCGCAGACGAGCGTCTGCTCGACCTCGACCCGCGGGTACTTCTCCCGCCAGGCGGTGAGCGTGTCCGTGCAGAGGTGCTGTTGGGCGGCGAGGATGTCCTCGACCAGCGGTGTGTAGACGAGGGCGCCCGGCCCCACCACGGGCATCTGCCAGGTGTGGATCGCCCGTAGCCCGGCGCCGCGGCGGGCGGCCTCCTCGAAGGCGTACTCCAGCGCCACCGCCGAGTGGCCGGAGCCGTCGAAGCCCACGACGATGCGGCCGTAGGTCTGCTTGGGGGCGCCCTTGACGATCACGACGGGGGCGGCGGCATGCCCTGCCAGGGCCAGGGAGACCGATCCGAGCAGCAGCCCGGTGAATCCGCCCAGCCCTCGGCTGCCCAGCACGACCTGTTCGGCGTCCTCGGCCTCCCGCCGCAGGACCTCGATCACCGGGCCCGTCCCCAGCAGGGTGTCCACCTCCAGGTGCGGGGCGCGCTCCCGGGCGAGTGCGGCCGCGCGTTCCAGGGTCTGGAGGCCGTACTCGGCGACGGAGTCACGAAAACCCGGAGGGGTCTGGAGCGGGATGTCACCGGGCCACGCCTCGCACGCATAAACGATCTTCAAGGCGCATCCGCGCCGGACCGCGTCGTCGGCGGCCCATTCGACCGCGCCGTCCGAGGGAGATGAGCCGTCCACGCCCACCACTATGTGAGCTGCCATGTCGACCTCCTTGGGTTCTGCTTCCATTCGACCGGCCGGCGGCGTTTTTCGCAGCGGGCCAAAGGCCCGTCCGTCAGGGACTTCCGACCCGCGCCACCGGCCCGTCGCCTGCGGGTCCGATCATCGGGCCGGCCACTCTCGCGCCCTGCTTTTGCCAGGTGAGGTGTCCTCGTGCCGCGCCACCGGGATCAGCATGACCGGGACGCGGGCGCCGGCAAGGGTTTCATGCACGGTCCGCGCCCTTCCCTCGTCGAGGTGCTGTGACCATCCCAGCGCGATGAGATCCACGTGTTCGGCCGCCGCCACGCTCACCACCTGCTCTCCCGCGACTCCGCTGCGAAGCTCCATGCGCACCCCGGGACATGCGCAGTGACGGGCCAGGAACTCCTGCTCCCACGCCTGCCGGGCGTGTACGGCCTGATCCCAGAAGCGGGGAACGGTCACCTCGTCGAAGACGTGCAGGACCACCAGATCGACGCCGGTACGGGTGAACAGCCGCGCGGTCTCGATGACGGCCGCCGCGGCCTCGAAGGATCCGTCCAACGGCAGGAGCACCCGGGAGATGACGTGGTGAGGTGCCACCGGCGTCCCTCCCGCCACAGGCGTCACAGGCGCCACCGAAGGCACCGGGGAAGGAGGCAGCAGGACGACCGGCTTGGTGCAGCGGCGCACGACCCACCAGGACATGACCCCGGATGAGGCGCCGTCGGCGAGGACGCCGAGAAGCGTGCTCGCCCGCTCCAGTTCGCGGAGTACCGTCGTCGTGGTTTCCCGTGCCCCGGAGCCGGCGGCGAGGTGAATCTCTCGAATACCCGTGCGAAGAATTTCCGCCACCGCCCGGGCGACGCCGGTCACGGCCGCGGCCTCGCCCTCGTCGCCGCCGTCGTCGACCACGGCCAGCACCTCGACCATGTCCACTCCCCTCCCTTTTTCCGGCGTCATCGGCCCAGCGGCAGGCGGGCGGAGCCGACCACCTCCCGCGGGTCGCCCGCACCCAGCCGTACCCGCAGCGCTCCGTCGGTTCGCACGTCGACCGCCTCCGGGGTGATCTCCAGCCGCACCCGGCGGCCCAGGCACCGAAATCGCACGCCCAGGCTTCCCCACGACGCGGGAAGCCGGGGATCCAGGCACAGGATTCCCTCGCGTACCCTCGCTCCCGCGAAGCCGGTGAGCAGCGCCTGCCACACACCCCCGAACGTGGCCATGTGCAGGCCGGTGGCCGTGGTCCCGGTGAGGTCGTCCAGATCCAGGACCAGCGCGGTGCGCAGCAGGCCCAGCGCCTCCTCAGGGCGGCCCGCCCTGGCCAGCAGGCAGGCGGTGATCGCCGGTGAGAGCGACGAGCCATGGGCGGTACGGGGGCCGTAGAAGTCGAGATTCGCCTCCAGCGAGCCCGCCTCGACCTCTTCGGGCACCAGGTGGTGAAGCATGAGGACATCGGGCTGTTTGATGATCTGGGTGGCGGCGAGCCGTTCGTGGCCGAGCAGCAGGTCGGCGGCGACCGGAGGGACGGCGATTCCCTCCATCGTGAGCGGCTCCAGCCGGAAATATCCGGCGAACTGCTCGTATCTTCCCGAGGCGGGGTCGTAGCCGTCCACCAGGCGGTCGGCGAGCGCGCGCCACCGGCGGCCCTCCGCACAGCCGGAGGCGACGAGGTCGGCCGCCTGCCGCAGGTTCCACCGGGCCATCACGTTGGTGAACGCGTTGTCCGTCACCGCCTCGTGGTACTCGTCCGGCCCGATCACCTCCCCGATGTGGGCCCGCCCCTCCTCGTCCACCCGGCAGCGCGACGCCCAGTAGCGGGCGGTCTCGATCATGAGAGGGCGCGCGGGTCCTGCCAGGAAGGCGCCGTCGCCGCTCCAGCGCGCGTAGTGGGCGGCGGCCCAGGCGACGTCGGCGGTGATGTGCTCCTCCATCCGCCCGGTGAGGATGGCGAGGGGCTCGCCGCCCAGACACCCTCGGGCGGGGGTCACCTCCTCTCCGGTGGCGGCGGACTCCCAGGGGAAGCGCGCGCCGGAAAGACCCAGGGCCGCGGCGCGGGCCCGCGCCGCGGCCAGGCGGCGGAGCCGGTAGACGACCATCGCCCTGGCCGCGGCCGGATGAATGCTCACCAGGGCGGGCAGGACGAACACGTCGGTGTCCCAGAAGACGTGACCGGCGTAGCCGCCACCCGAGAGCCCTCGCGCGCCGACGGCCAGTTCCTCACCGCGCCCGGCAACGCTCCACAGGTGAAACAGCGCGAACCGTACGGCGAGCTGCGCTTGGGGATCGTCGGGGATGCGGACGTCCACGGCCCCCCAGCGTGCGGCCCACGCCGCCCGCTGCTCGGCGAGCAGCCGGTCGAAGCCGAGCCCTCTGGCCGCCTCCAGCGCCGCGACGGCGTCGCGCGGCACCGGCCGGCGAGCGGGGTCGGCCGTGTAGGCGACGATCCGCTCCAGGGTGCGTACCTCGCCGTCACGGCCCGTACGCTGCGTCGCCACGGCGGCCATACCCGCGTGGTCGGCGGTGACGCGCGACCAGGTGTGGCCGTCGAGCCGGCCTTCGGTGACCTGGCCCTCCGGGGGCGACCGCAGGGCCGGCCCCGCCCGCAGCCGCCCGATGCCCGCCTCGGCGCGCATCGCCACCACCCCGGGCCGGCTCACGCACGCGAATCGCAGCGTCCGTACCGGACAGGTGTGGCCGATCTCCTCCCGGACCAGCACGCCACCGCGCAGGTCGAGCACGCGCAGGTCCTCCTCGGGAGGCGGGCGCAGGACGAGCCCGGTCCACTGAGGACCCGGCAGCAGGTGCTGCCCCGATCCGGTCCCGGTGTAGATCCCCTCGGCGAGCACCAGCGGAACCGATCCGGGGACGGACTCCTCCACCGACCCTCGGGTGGCGAAACCTCCGGCGCCGAGGGTGAAGAGCGTCTCGGTCACCCGGTGCCGCGACGGATCGGTGCCCGTCTCGCGGATCGTCCACGCCGGATCGTCGTCCACCCGGGGAACCCGCCCGTCGCGAGCCCCGTGCGGCACACCGGTGGCGCACCGGTCGAACACCACCGCGAAGGTGCGATCACGCCATCGGCGGTCCGGGTCGTCCATCGGCTCCCATATCGCCTCGCGCCGGCGCCGGGAGCGGCTACGGCGGCCACCACAGGTTCTCGTGGTCCCCGCCGTCGCGGCAGAGCCTTCCGCCCCGGTCGAAAAGGACTTTCGTCCCGTCAAGGCTTGCCGCCGGCGGGTATCGGATCCTTGCCCGGACCGGGGACCTCGGGTCCCGGGCCGGGACACCTGGCGGTGGATCGGGCCGTCCGGCCACGCCGTGAAGGACCTTCGGCTCTGCTCACGACCCCCGGCACGCCATAACGTGAACATTTAGAAATATGCGGGGGTTTGTCATGAAAATGACTGTTAAGGATGTTATGAGCACCGAGGTCGCCACGGTGCGGGAGAACACCGCGTTCCGCGAGGTCGCCGAACTCCTCATCGCCACCGACGTCGGCGGGGTACCGGTGGTGGACGAGGACGACCGCGTACTCGGCGTCGTCTCCGAGACCGACCTGCTGCGCAAGGAGGAGTTCAAACAGCGTTACCACTGCGAACACTACCGGCCGCCGCTTCGCGCGTGGCTGCGTCACCGGATGAGCGGCGAGGGGGGCCTGCGGGGAAAGGCCGCGGGTGAGACCGCCGGCGAGCTGATGAGCCGCCCCGCCGTCGTCATCACCGCCGACTCCCCCGTGCTGCTCGCCGCTCGCGTGATGGACCTGCACGGGGTGAGACGACTGCCGGTCGTACGCGCCGACGGCAGGCTGGCCGGTATCGTCAGCCGCCGGGACCTGATCAAGGTCTTCGTCCGCAGCGACGACGAGATCGGGCGCCGCATCCGCGAGGACCTCGTCGTCCACGAGCTGGGAATGGATCCCGCAGGCGTCGGGATCGAGGTCCGAGGCGGCCTCGTGCGGCTCTCGGGGCAGGTGGACGAGCACAGCCAGGCCGTCACCCTCGCGCAGAAGGCACGAAACCTCAACGGAGTCGTCAAGGTGACCAACGAGCTCACCTGGCGGCAGGACGACGTCGTACCTCTCTCGATCATCTGGGGCGGGGCCTGAGCCGCCGCACCACCCGCCGATCGCGAGGTTCGCGAACCGGCACCTCACCGTACGGCGATTCCCACCAGGAGGTGGAGCCCTCGTACGGCAGCATGACAACAGCGGGGACCGGGGGGAACGGCTCATGAGCACCGTTGTGACAGATTCGCTGGAAGCACTCATCACCGAGCTGCGCTCGCGTGGCTTCACCGTGGTCGGTCCCACGGCACGGGACGGAGCCATCCGGTTCGCCGAGCTCTCCTGCTCCGCCCAACTCCCCGCGGGACGGGGCGACGAGCAGCGCCCCGGCCACTACCGGCTCACCGAGCGGGACGACGAGCTGGTCTTCGGCTTCGCCGCGAGCCCCGACTCGGCCAAACGCTACACCCAGCCGCCCCGGCAGAGGCTGTCTCGGACGTACGGCGAGACGGTGGAGGAGGTCGAGGAGCGGGCGCCCCGGATCGCCCTGCTGGGCGTGCGCTCCTGCGACCTGGCCGCGATAGCGGTCCAGGACCGGGTCTTCCTCGGCGGCAGGCACCCCGATCCGGCCTACCGCAGGCGTCGTGAGGCGCTGTTCCTCGTCGCGGTGAACTGCGCGGTGCCCGGCGGCACCTGTTTCTGCGTCTCCATGGGCACCGGGCCTAAGGCCACCAGCGGGTTCGACCTGGCGCTCACCGAGCTGAGCGGCCCGCACCGGTTCCTGGTCGAGACGGGAAGCGAGCAGGGCTCGCGGATCGCCGCGGCGCTCCCGCACCGGCCCTGCACCGACGACGACCTCGCCGCCGCGGCGGAGGTCTCACGGCTGGCCGCCACCCGGATGGGCCGTCAGGTGGACACCACGGACATCCAGCAGCGCCTGGCCGCGGCCCACGACTCGCCGCGCTGGGCCGAGGTCGCCTCCCGCTGCCTGGCCTGCACCAACTGCACGATGGCCTGCCCCACCTGCTTCTGCACCACGGTCGAGGACTCCACCGACCTCACCGGCACCGTCGCGGAGCGGACGGAACTGTGGGACTCCTGCTTCACCCTGGACTTCTCCGAGGTCGGCGGATCCCCCGTACGCGCCTCGGGGCCGGCCCGCTACCGGCAGTGGCTGACGCACAAGTTCTCCACCTGGTACGACCAGTTCGGCATGTCCGGTTGCGTGGGCTGCGGCAGGTGCATCACCTGGTGCCCGACCGGTATCGACGTCACCGAGGAGCTGGGATGCATCCTATGACGCCGGTGCCCTACCGCGTCCGGTCGCGCCGCCCGGACCGGGCCGACACGGTGACCTTGACGCTGAGACCGCTCCAGGGCGACTGCCTGCCGTTCCTGCCCGGCCAGTTCACGATGCTGTACGCCCCCGGTGTCGGGGAGATACCGATCTCGATCAGCGGCCGCGCCCGCTCCGGCGGATACGTGCAGACGATCCGCGCGGTGGGCGCGGTCAGCGCGGCGCTGTGCCGGATGCGCCCCGGTGACGTCGTGGGGGTCCGCGGCCCGTACGGCACGTCGTGGGACCTGCCGGCGGCGGCCGGGCTGGACGTGGTCGTGGCGGCCGGCGGCCTCGGCCTCGCCCCGCTGAGACCGGTGATCCGCGAGCTGGCCGCCCACGCCTCCCGGTACAGGCGGGTCAGCCTGATCGTCGGCACCCGCACCCCCGCGACCCTGATGTATCCGGGTGAGCTGGCCCGCTGGCGCGACGAACACGACATCGACGTCAAGATCATCGTGGATCATCCCGACCACGCCTGGAAGGGGCCGGTGGGGCTGGTCACCCGGTTGATCGACCGGATCGTCTTCGAGCCTCGCCGCACCTTCGCCTTCGTATGCGGCCCCGAACTCATGATGCGGGAGACCGCGGATCGGCTGGTACGGCGGGGTGTGCCCGCCGGGCGGGTGGCGTTGTCGGTGGAGCGCGACATGAAGTGCGGTGTCGGCCGCTGCGGCCACTGCCAGCTCGGCCCGCTGCTCACCTGCCTGGACGGCCCCGTACTGAGCTACGAGCGCGCGGCCGGGCTGCTCGCGGTTCCGGAGCTGTGATGGCCCGGCCCGCGCCCCGGCGCCCGCGGCTGGCGGTGTGGAAGTTCGCCTCCTGCGACGGCTGCCAGCTCACCTTGCTGGACTGCGAGGACGAGCTGCTCTCGGTCGCCGCCGAGCTGGACATCGCCTACTTCCTGGAGGCCTCGAGCGCGGTCGGGCCCGGGCCGTACGACCTGTCACTCGTCGAGGGGTCGATCACCACCCCAGACGATCTTCGCCGGATCCGGCACGTACGCCGCGTCTCCAAGCACCTGGTGACGATCGGCGCCTGCGCGACGGCGGGAGGCATCCAGGCGCTGCGCGACTTCGCCGATGTCGAGGAGTTCCTCTCCGTCGTCTACGCCCGGCCCGACTACATCGCCACACTGGAGCGTTCCACCGCGATCTCCGCCCACGTGCCGGTGGACTTCGAACTGCGCGGCTGCCCCATCGACAGGCGGCAGCTGCTGGAGGTCATCTCGGCCTTCCTGGCCGGGCGCCGCCCCTTCGTGCCCGGCCACAGCGTCTGCGTCGAGTGCAAGGCCCGGGGCAACATCTGCGTCCTGGTCGCCCACGGAACCCCCTGCCTGGGCCCGGTCACCCAGGCCGGTTGCGGAGCGCTCTGCCCGGCGTTCAACCGGGGCTGTTACGGCTGCTTCGGCCCGATGGAGAGCCCCAACGCCCGGGCGCTCAACGCGCGGCTGCGAGAGCTCGGCATGAGCACCCCCGAGCTGGTGCGCGTCTACCGGACGTTCAACGCCACCGAGGAACCGTTCCTTCAGGCAGCCGAGGAGGCCGTCGATGACGCATAGGTCGCTCAGGATCAGCGGACTGGCCCGGGTGGAAGGCGAGGGCTCGCTGCTGGTGCGCGCCCGCGACGGCCGCGTCACCGACGTGGAGCTGAACATCTACGAGCCGCCCCGCTTCTTCGAGGCCCTGCTGCGCGGAAGGGCGCACACCGAACCTCCCGACATCACCGCCCGCATCTGCGGCATCTGCCCGGTGGCCTACCAGATGAGCGCCTGCCAGGCGATCGAGGCGGCCTGCGAGGCGGAGGTGGCCGGGCCGCTGCGGGACCTGCGGCTGCTGATGTACTACGGCGAGTGGATCGAGTCGCACACCCTGCACATCTACCTGCTGCACGCCCCCGACTTCCTCGGCTACGACAGCGGTGTGGCGATGGCGGCCGACCACCGCCACGCCGTGGAGCGGGGGCTCGCGCTGAAGAAGACCGGCAACGAGCTGGTGGCCGCCCTCGGGGGCCGGGCCATCCACCCGGTCAACGTGCGGGTGGGCGGCTTCTACCGGGTGCCCGCCCGCGCCGAGCTCGCCCCGCTCGCCGAACGGCTGCGCCGGGCCCGCGACGCGGCGCTGGAGACGGTGGGCTGGGTGGCCGGCTTCGACTTTCCCGAGGTGGAACACGACTACCGCTTCCTGGCCCTGCGCCATCCGGCCGAGTACGCCATCCTGTCCGGCTCGATCGCGGTGAGCGACGGCACCGAGTTCGCGGCGGCCGACTGGCCCGACCACGTCGTGGAGGACCAGGTGCCGCACTCCACCGCCCTGCACGCGCGGCTCGACGGAGACACCGGCTACCTGGTGGGCGCACTGGCCCGATACGCCCTCAACGCCCACCTGCTCTCCCCCCTGGCCCGCTCGGCCGCCTCCGACGCCGGGCTCGGCCCCGTCTGCCGCAACCCTTTCCGCAGCATCGTGGTCCGGGCGGTGGAGGTCCTGCACGCCTGCGAGGAGGCACTGCGGATCATCGAGAACTACACCGAACCGGACGCGCCGGCCATTGCGGTCGAACCACGCCCGGGGGTCGGGAACGGCGTCTCCGAGGCTCCGCGCGGCACGCTCTACCACCGCTACCGGATCGACCGCGCCGGGTTGATCACCGAGGCCGACATCGTGCCTCCGACCTCGCAGAACCAGGCCCGCATCGAGATGGATCTGCGTCATCTCATCGAGCCCCGCCTCGGCCTGCCACAGGAGGAGTTGTCGGCACTGTGTGAGCGGACGGTACGCAACCACGACCCGTGCATCTCCTGCTCGACCCACTTCCTGCGCCTTCACCTGGACCGGTGAGGCCGATCCGCACCCGGGAGGGCCCATGTGCGACCGTGTCGCCCCCGTCGCCCCCGTCGCCCCCGTCGCCCCCGTCGCCCCCGTCGCCGCCGCCACCGCCGACGTCGTCATCGTCGGGATCGGCAACGAGTTCCGGGGAGACGACGCCGCAGGGCTGTTGGTGGCCCGGCTGCTGCGCGGCACGCTCCCGGCGCGGGTCACCGTGCTGGAGAACGCGGGCGACCCCGCCGAACTGATCGAGGCGTGGACCGGCGCCCGGCTCGCGATCGTGATCGACACGGTGGTCTCCGGCGCGCCTCCGGGCACGACCGGCCGCCGCGCCGTCCTCGGTTCCGGCCCCCGCGCCCGAGGCGACCGCTGGACGCCGCCCGCCGTCCGGCACGGCAGTTCACACGCCCTGGGCATCGCCGACGCGCTCGCGCTCGGCCGTACCCTCGGCCGCCTGCCTCGTGAGCTCGTGCTCCACACCGTCGAGGGCGCCGACTTCGGACTCGGTGCCCCGGTGACGCCCGCCGTCGGACTCGCCGTCGAACGGCTCGCCGAGACCGTGTCCAAGACGGTGACCGAGCTTGTCCGCTCGGAGCCGACGCGGCCCCGTTGAACCGGATCACGGGTGTTTCGCGGATTCGGCGGACGCGACGGGCTCCGGGGTGCCGAACCGGCTCGCGCGGCGGTGGACGCGGTGACCGGGAGGGCGCGGGCGGGTGGGAGGTGCGGCG
This sequence comes from Streptosporangium sp. NPDC006930, assembly GCF_040635605.1. NCBI lineage: Bacteria > Bacillati > Actinomycetota > Actinomycetes > Streptosporangiales > Streptosporangiaceae > Streptosporangium > Streptosporangium sp. NPDC006930. The sequence goes on from NZ_JBEYID010000010.1 coordinate 20,370, forward strand.
GGCACGGTGCGGTAGCACCACCGCTTGCCGAACTCGATGAGAACCAGATAGACGATCACCATGACGGCCAGCGCGAGGAAGAACAGGGCGGGCAGGGGCTGGAAGCCGAGTGCGCCGGCGACCGGGGTGGACGGCAGCAGGGCACCGACACCGACGACGCCGAGGGCTGCCAGCAGCAGGGGCAGGCTGGGGTGGCTGCGCAGAAACGGGACGCGGCGGGTACGGATGGCGAAGATCACCAAGGTCTGGGTGGCGAGGGACTCGACGAACCAGTCGCTGCGTCCAGGGCTCGCATGGGCGACGTCCAGCCGGGCCGCGCCGCCCAGGCGGGCCGTCGCAACCATCATCGGCTCCCTTTACCTCGCGCCCTGGTCCTGTTCAGATCCTGGGCGCTCGCGCCGCCGGCGCGTTAGAGGCCAAGGTCCCTCAGGCATCCGGGCCGGGGCACGGCCGAGCGGCACGGCTCGCCTCGGCGAGGTGGCTGCGATGCCTCTCAGCTCACCGGTGGGCCGAAGTGGCGGGCGAACCACTCCTGTGCGAGAGCCGCGACGCTCTCAAGCGTTCCAGGCTCTTCGAACAGGTGACCGGCGCCGGGGACGATCCGGAGCAGGTTCTCGCAAAGCAACCGTTCCTGTGCCGCCCTGTTGAGGTCGATCACCACCTCGTCGCGGCCTCCCACGATCAGCAGGGTCGCCGCCCGCACCGCGGGAAGTCGCGGACCGGCCAGATCGGGCCGCCCACCCCGGCAGACGACGGCGGCGACCTCGCAGCCCGGCTCCGCCGCCGCCCACAGCGCGGCCGCGGCTCCGGTGCTGGCCCCGAAATAACCGATCGGGACGCCCGCCACCTCAGGCTGATCCCCCAGCCAGCCTGTGACCCGGACAAGTCTTTCCGCCAGCAACCCGATGTCGAACACGTTGCCCCGGTCGAACTCCTCCTCGGGGGTGAGCAGGTCGAACAGCAGCGTCGCCAGACCCGCGCGGTTGAATGTCGAGGCCACGTACCGGTTGCGCGGGCTGTGGCGGCTGCTGCCACTGCCGTGCACGAACACGACCACCCCCGCGCGGTTCTCGGGAACGACGAGCCTGCCGGGCAGCCGGACCCGGCCGGCGTCCACCCAGACCTCCTCGGCCGGGCCGGGAGGATCGCCTCCCCCCGCGTTCTCCTCACCCCTGCCGCCCCAGGCTTCGGCCCGCCGCAGCAACTCGACCACTTCGTCATCGGTGCCCTGGCTGAAATCGAGGTACCAGGCACCGATCGCGTAGAAGGCGTGCGGTGTTCGCAGGCAGACCACCTCGTCGGCGACCTCACGCAGGCTCTCGATCGTTCTCGGCGCTCCGACCGGAACCGCCAGCACCACTCGGGAGGCCCCGCGCGCACGGGCCACCTGGCAGGCGGCACGAGCCGTTCCGCCGGTGGCGACACCGTCGTCCACCACGATCACCGTGCGGCCCGTCAGATCCGCCGGGGCGCGCTCACCTCGCAGGTGGCGACCGCGGCGCAGGAGCTCGGCGCGCTCCCGCTCCTCCACCGCGGCCATCTCCTCCTCGGTCAGATTCGCGCGCCACACGATGTCGCGATCGACGACGCGTACCCCTCCCTCCCCGAGGGCACCGAACCCGACCTCCGGCTGGAACGGCACCCCGAGCTTGCGGACGATGATCACATCCAGCGGGGCGCCGAGGGCCTTGGCCACCTCGAACGCCACCGGCACTCCCCCTCTGGGCAGTCCCACGACGACTGTGTCCCCGGCGTGCCCGGTGTTCCCGGTGTTTTTGACATCGACGAGCCCGCGCAGTCGCTCGGCCAGCCGCATTCCCGCCTCATGGCGATCGACGAACACCCCGTCCACCTCGCAATCCGCGAAACCACACCCCATTCACCAGCGTCGATGGGAAAATCACGCCGGCGATAGGGCTGAAGGTCCCGATTCACCTCCCTGTATGCGGGAAACGTCCCCCTCTCAGACAGTGACGTCGTCGGCGGTGTTCAGGTCCGGATGCGCCTGCCGCTCGTCGCGCAGCACGCCGCCGACGACGGCACCGTCGACCGTCTCCTTCTCGACCAGGATCGTGGCGAGCCGGTCCAGGGCGCCACGGTGCACCCTCAGCAGGTCGACCGCGCGTTTCTCGGCCTCGCGGATCAGGCGGGCGACCTCCTCGTCGATGACCTGCTGCGTCCGCTCCGAGTACGGCCTGCGCTGGAGATCCTCACCGTCCTCGCCGAGAAACTGAGGGCCCGCGGGAGAGTAGCCGACCGGACCGAGCGCGGGTGACAGGCCGAAGTCGCGCACCATGCGGGTGGCGATCTGCGTGGCGGCCGCGAGATCGTTGGCGGCGCCGGTGGAGCCCTCACCGAAGACGACCAGTTCCGCGGCCCGGCCGCCCAGCCGCACGGTGAGCAGATCGGTGAGGTAGGTCTCGCTGTAGAGATGCCGTTCGGCCTCGGGCAGTTGCTCGGTGACGCCGAGTGTCAGGCCGGCGGGCAGGATGGTCACCTTCGCGACCGGGTCGGCCTGCTCGCACAGCGTGGCGAGCAGGGCGTGCCCGGACTCGTGCACGGCCACCGAGTGGCGTTCCTGGGGAAGCAGCGCGTTGGTCGTCTCCCGCCGTCCCAGCAGCACCCGCTCGCGTGCCGCGTCGAGATCCCTGGCGTTGATGGTCGTGCGGCCGGCCCTGACCGCGTTGATCGCGGCCTCGTTGACGAGGTTGGCCAGGTCGGCGCCGGAGAATCCCGGAGTGGCACGGGCGATCACGCCGAGGTCGACGTCCGGGGCCAGATGCTTGCCGGCCGCGTGAACGGCCAGTATCGCCGCGCGTTCGGCCTGGTTGGGCAGGGGGACGGTGACCTGCCGGTCGAAACGGCCGGGACGCAGCAGGGCCGGGTCAAGGGTCTCCGGCCGGTTCGTCGCGGCCAGGACGACGATCCCGCTGCCCTGGTCGAAGCCGTCCATCTCGGCCAGCAGCTGGTTGAGCGTCTGCTCGCGTTCGTCGTTGCCGGCGATCGCCCTGCCACGCCGGCCGCCGATGGCGTCGATCTCGTCGATGAAGACGATCGAGGGGGCGCGTTTACGCGCCTCGTCGAAGAGGTCGCGGACTCGTGAGGCGCCCACGCCGACGAACATCTCCACGAACGCCGAGCCGGTGACCGACAGGAAGGGAACGTCCGCCTCTCCGGCCACCGCCCGGGCGATGAGCGTCTTGCCCGTTCCCGGAGGACCGACCATGATCACTCCTCGGGGTGGTTTCGCGCCGGCGGCCGCGTACCGGGCGGGGGCACGCAGGAAGTCCACCACCTCGCTGATCTCCTGTTTGACGCCGTCGTAACCGGCGATGTCGCCGAACCGGGTCGCCGGCCGCTGGGCCTCGATGATCTTCGCCTTCGACCGGCCGAAACCTCCCATGCCACCGGCCATGGACTGCTGCGCTTTTCTTCCCATCCAGCCGAACAGGGCGATGAGCAGTACCAGCGGCAGGAAGCCGACCAGGAGCGAGATCAGGGAGTTGTCCGCTCGCGTCGCGGTGATCTGGACGTGATTGGAGCGAAGCTGCTCCTCCAGCCGACCGGCGTTGAGCGCGGTGGGGATCTGGCTGGTGAAGGTGGTTCCGTTGCTCAGCGTGCCCGACACCGCGCCCTGATCGTCGATCGTCACCGCCTTGACCTGTCCCGTGCTCACCTTGGCGACGAAATCGCTGTAGGGGTACGACGCGTTCGACGGCCCGGTGAACAGCAGGGGCACCAGCAACCACAGCGCGACGATCAGCATGCCGATCGTCGGCAGCCAGCGCCGCCAGCCGGTAGGCGGCGGGGAGGACGAAGGGGGCGTCGGCGGGGGCTCGTTCGGCGGTCCGGGCTTCGCCTTACCGGTCATGTGCCGACTGTGCCGGCCATGCGGCCGGATTCGCGTGATCACCACCTGGCCTCCCCGATGTGCCCCTCACCTGCCAGTTTTCAGCCACCCGGCGGGGGCCGTGCAGGGCCTAAAGACCCGAAATCATGACATAAATCCTTTTTTGGGTAGGCCGCGGGCAAGGCGAGCAACAGACACATCCATCCCGCCCACACCGTGTTTCCCCGCGTCCCCCCGCACCTCTGCACCCCTCTGTGCCCTTTGATGCCCTTCACTGTCTCCCTGTGCCGCCCTGACCGACCGTCGGCGGCCGCGTCACAGGTCGCGACCAGGGGAAGGACTGGGAGATGGGGAGTCCGCCCACCCGCCCAAGATCACCTCAAAGGCGGATCCGGCCGTTCAACCGGGGTTTCGGTCATCCGAGGGTGGAGCTGAGCGTGGAAGGCATTGCCGATGGGACCGTGGGCACAGATCAAGGAGACGCACATCGCCGTCGTGCTCCTGCTCGGAGATCGTGTTTTCAAGCTCAAGAAGCCGGTGGATCTCGGCTTCCTGGACTTCACCACCCGTGAGGCCCGGCGAGCCGCCTGCCTGCGGGAGGTGGAACTCAACCGGCGGCTCGCCCCGGACGTCTACGAGGGGGTCGCCGACGTACTGGGCCCGGACGGAGAGGTCTGCGATCATCTCGTCGTGATGCGGCGCATGCCGGAGGAACGCCGCCTCGCCGTCATGGTCCGTCTGGGCCAACCGGTCGAGGAACCCCTGCGAAGCATCGCACGGATGATCGCGAGCATGCACACCCGATCCCCCCACAACCCGCGCATCGACCGGAACGGGGAAAGACAGGCACTGCGGTCCCGCTGGAACGCGAGCTTCGACCAGATCCGCGCGTTTCCCGACACGGTCCTCGACCCCGAGATCGTCACGGAGATCGAACGGCTCACACTGCGTTTCCTCGACGGCCGCGAACCCCTGCTCACCGCCCGCGTCGACGAGGGCCGCATCGTGGACGGCCACGGCGACCTGCTCGCAGAAGACATCTTCTGCCTGCACGACGGGCCGAGGATCCTGGACTGCCTGGAGTTCGACGAACGGCTCCGCTTTCTCGACGGCCTTGACGACGTGGCCTTCCTCGCCATGGACCTGGAGCGGCTCGGGGCACCTCGCCTGGCCGAGGTCTTCCTGCACCACTACATCGAGTTCACCGCCGATCCCGCCCCGCCCTCGCTCTGGCACCACTACGTCGCCTATCGGGCCTTCGTCCGCGCCAAGGTCGCCTGCCTGCGGCAGCGGCAGGAGGACTCCGGCCCGGTGCGAGAGGCCCGGCAACTCGCCGAGCTCACACTCCGCCACCTGCGAGCGGGGGCGATCTCCCTGGTCCTCGTCGGCGGAAATCCCGGAACCGGCAAGTCGACCCTGGCCGCCGCCCTCGCCGACCGCCTCGGACACACGCTGCTGAACAGCGACCGCGTTCGCAAGGAACTCGCCGGCATCGCGCCGGAACAACCGGCGGCGGCACCCTTCGGCGAGGGCATCTACGACCGGCAGCGCACCGAGCGCACCTACGACGAGCTGCTGTTTCGAGCCGAGAGGTTGCTCCGGCACGGCGAGCCGGTCATCCTCGACGCCTCCTGGACCGACGCCGAGCACCGGGCGGCGGCCGAGCACCTCGCCCGGCGCACCTTCAGCGACCTCGTGGCGCTGCGCTGCACCGCCCCGCCACAGATCACCGCCGGGCGGCTCACCCGGCGAACCGGCGGGGTGTCCGACGCCGATCAGGCGATCGCCGCGACCATGGCGGCGAGGACGGCGCCCTGGCCGGAGGCGGCCGAGATCGACACCGGCACGACCGTGGAACAGGCACTTGAGCGGGCCCTGGCAGCGATCCATCCTCCCTCGGCCGTCGTCGCCCGGCGGTTCCGGCGCCCTCAGATGGAACCCGGCTGAGGACACCACCGGAGGCCGAAGAAAAGATCGACACGAAACCCGGATCCGTCACCGGACTTTAGGACGGTGACCTTGACAGCGACCCTGAGGGTGACTTTGACGGTGGCCTTCGGCCGGGCGATGAGGCCGAAGGACCCCTGACAGGCGGCGGAGCACCGAGAAAGGCTTGCTTCATGTCGATCCTGGACGAATGTGACGTACTGCTTCGAACCGGGGAGATCGCCCACATCAGACCGCTGCGCGACACGGACCGCGCGGCCCTGCACGCCCTGGTGGACCACACCTCAGAGAAATCGGCCTACCTGCGGTTCTTCACCGGAGGTCGCGCCACGGCCCACCTGTACATGGACCGGCTGACCGGCCCCGACTACCGCGGGCACGCCCAGGTCGCCCTCCTTTCCGGGCGGCTCGTCGCGGTCGCGGAGTACATCCCCGACGAGAGGCGGCACAGCGCCGACGTGGCCGTCCTCATCGACGACCACGTCCACGGCCGTGGCCTGGGCACCCTTCTGCTGGAACACCTCGCGCTCGACGCCGCGGCCCGCGGCGTGGGCGAGCTGGTGGCCGACGTGCTCAGCGGAAACGGGACGATGCTGAAAGTCCTCTCCGACCTCGGCCTCACCACGACGCGCGAGTTCACCGGCGACGAGATACGCGTCCGGATCGACCTGCGCCCCACGGACACGCTCACGGCCGCGATCGAGCGGCGCGACCACGAGGCGGAGCGCGCCTCACTGAGGCGGGTGCTGTCTCCCCGCTCGGTCGCCGTCGTGGGTGCGAGCCGCGAGCCGGACCGGGTGGGGCATCGGCTGCTGGGAAACCTGCTCGACGGCGGATTTCCCGGCCCGGTCTACCCGGTGAATCCGAAGGCGACTCACATCCTCGGCGTCCCCGCCCATCCCGACCTGTCCTCGATCGACGAGCCGGTCGACCTGGTCGTCGTGGCCACGCCCGCGAGCGCGGTCCTGGACGTCGCGCGCCAGTGCGCCGGCCACGGCGTGGCCGGGCTCGTCGTGGTCAGCGCCGGCTTCGCGGAGACCGGCCCGCCTGGCGCGAAACGCCAGACGGAACTGCTGCGCATCTGCCGTACCGGAGGGATGCGGCTGATCGGCCCCAACTGCCTCGGAATCGTCAACACCGGCGCCGCCCTCAACGCCAGTTTCCTGCCCCACCCTCCGCTTCCAGGCGCCGTCGCGCTGATGTCACAGTCCGGAGCGGTGGCCGCCGGGCTCGTCGCCCGGGCCACCACACTCGACATCGGGATCTCCTCCTTCGTCTCGGTCGGCAACAAGGCCGACGTCAGCGGCAACGACCTGCTGGAGTACTGGGAGGACGACCCCCAGACCAAGGTCATCGCCCTGTACCTGGAGTCCTTCGGCAACCCGCGGAGGTTCGGCAGGATCGCCCGCAGGGTGGGACGGCACAAGCCGATCGTCGCGATCAAGAGCGGCCGCAGCACCTCGGGAGACCGGGCCGTACGCTCGCACACCGCCGCCGCCGCGACCCCGGACGTCGCCGTCGACGCCCTGCTGCGCGCCGCCGGAGTCATCCGCGTCGACGGCATGCAGGAGTTGCTGGACACCGCACGACTGCTGGCCACCCAGCCGCTGCCCGCCGGAGGCCGGGTGGCGATCGTCGGCAACTCCGGCGGGCCACAGGCGCTCGCCGCCGACGCCTGTGAACGCCACGGCCTTCTCGTCCCGGAACTGTCGCCCGGCACCCGGCGACGAATGCGCTCCGGGTTGCGCCCGGCCGCCGCCGTCGCCAACCCGGTCGACCTGACGGCCGACGGGCAGGCCGAGGAGCTGGAGTTCGCCGCTTTGACCGCGCTGGAAGACCCGAAGATCGACACCGTGCTGATCGTCTACACCCCGCCGTTCGGTTCCGGTCCCGAGCGGACCCGTGAGGCGATCGCACGGGTGGCCGGCTCGGCGAACAAGACCGTCGTCGCCTGCGTGGTGGGCCGTGACGGGACGACCGGCCCGGTGCCCGTCTACGCCTTTCCCGAGCAGGCCGTGCAGGCGGTGAGCCGGGCCGCGGCCTACGCGCGGTGGCGCTCACGTCCGGTCCCGCCCTTCGTCCCCCCAGCGGGGACGGACATCCAGGCGGCACGGGAACTCGTCGAGGAAGACCTGTCGCGCCATCCTCAGGGCCGCTGGCTCGACCCGGTGACGGCCGCCCGGCTTCTCGGCTGCTACGGGGTAGCCGTGGCGAAGTTCATCGAGGCGGACACTCCGCAAGAGGCCGCCCTCGCCGCCACCCACCTCGGATTCCCCGTCGCGCTGAAGGCGACGGGACCGGTGCACAAGAGCGACGTCGGCGGCGTCCGGCTCGGGCTGCGCACCCCGGCGGAGGTTCGCGGCGCCTACCGGGCGATGAAGGACATGGTCGGCCAGGAGATGACCGGCGCGATCGTCCAGCGGATGGTCCCCGACGGTGTGGAGATCATCGTCGGCGCGGTCCGCCACCCCTCCTTCGGCCCTCTGGTCATGGTCGGCTTGGGAGGCGTGAGCGCCGAGCTGCTCACCGACCGCGCCTTCCGCAGCCCCCCGCTGAGCGGCCAGGACGCCGCGGAAACGATCCGGGAGCTGCACTGCGCCCCACTCCTGTTCGGCTACCGGGGTCGCCCGGTGGCCGACACCGCCACTTTGGAAGATCACATCGTCAGGGTGGCGAAACTCGCAGAAGACCTTCCCCAGATCGCCGAGCTGGACCTGAACCCGATCGTCGCCGGTCCCGCCGACGCCGTCGTGGTGGACGCGCGGATCCGGCTGGCCCCGGCCTCGCCCGTCCCCTCCCCCCTGCGCCGCCGGCTCCGCTGACGAGCCGTCGTCCCACAACCGGCACACGACCGGCATGCGACCCGGCGTGCGGCCGGCGTGCGGCCGGCGTGCGGCCGACATGCGGCCGACATGCGGCCGACAAGGTCACCTGGCCGCGGCGCACAGGACTTTCGACCCTGTTACCGCCCCCTCCTCGCGCCATAGCGTTCCCAGTGAAGAGATTCCCCGAAGGCCGGCCACCAGAGCCCGGCGTCGCATGCGGGGAGGTTTGAAAAACACCGCGACGGCATGAAACGCCCGCCTCCGCGGACGACACCCACCTTGAAAGGGGAAAACCCCATGGCTGAACGCCTCGCCGCTCCCGGTGACCTCGGCCGCCGGATCACCCGGCGACGTGAAAGCCTCGGCCTCGACCGGGAAGAACTGGCGAAGCGCGCGGGAATCAACCCCTCCTACCTCGCCTACGTGGAGCAGAGGGCGGCCGCACCCGCCATCGAGACCATCGAGCGCCTCGCCTCCGCCCTGGACACCAGCACCGCCGAACTCCTCGGAGGGACCGTCGACCAGCCCCCCGGGCAGGGACGAGCCGCACTCCACCCTGAGCTGAAGCGCCTGGACGCGAAGGAGTGCCTGCGGCTCATCTCCCCCGGCGGGGTCGGCCGGCTGGCCTTCGACGACCTCGGCGGCCCGATGATCCTGCCGGTCAACTACGTCCTGCACGAAGGCTGCGTGATCTTCCGTACCGCCTTCGGCGGCCCGCTCGACGAGAGCCTGAGGACCGGCGTGAAGGGGGTCGAGTTCAAAGTCGCCTTCGAGGTCGATCGAATCGACGACGCCAACCGCGAGGGCTGGAGCGTCCTCATCCGAGGCGGCGTCCATCATGTCACCACCGCCGAGGAACAGGCGGCCGTGATGACCCTGGGCGTCCACCCCTGGGCCGGTGGCGACCGCGAACTCTACGTCAAGATCACCCCTTCCGAGATCACCGGCCGCCGCATCCTGCACGGCCCGTGATCCACACCGGTGCGGCCGCCCGGGCGACCGTCCACCTCCGGCACGTCGCCTTTGGGAAAGGGCGCCGGCCCGCGGGACCGTCAGGGCCGACCGGCCCCGACGGCGGGATCGGGCAGCCGCCGCACCCGGCGGGAAGGGACCGCTCCATGACGCCTCCCGCAGTGGTGGACCTAGAAGAGATCTCCGCGATGATCTTCGACACCGACGGGGTCATCACCGACACGGCCACCGTGCACGCCGCCGCGTGGAAACAGATCTTCGACGCCTTCCTGTGCGAGCACGCCGAACGGTCCGGCGAGCCGTTCCGGATGTTCGACGCCGACGAGGACTATCTGTCTCACGTCGACGGCAAATCCCGGCTGGACGGGGTGAACGACTTTCTACGATCCCGAAACATCACCATCGATCCGGACACGGCGGCGAATCTCGCCGCCTCGAAGGACGCCTTCTTCCTGGCCGAACTCGACACCCGCGGCGTGACCCCCTTCCACTCGACCCTTGCACTCGTTCGCGAACTGCGACGCAGAAAAGTACTCACCGCCGCCGTCTCCGCGAGCCGCAACTGCGCACGGGTGCTCGACGCCGCGCACGCCACCGGCCTGTTCGACATCCTGGTCGACGGCGTGACCGCCGCCCGGCTTGGACTCGCGAGCAAACCCGATCCCGCACTGTTCCTGTACGCGGCCCGGCGACTGGGGGTGGCCCCGAGCCGGGCGGCCGTCGTGGAGGACTCCCTGGCCGGTGTGCGAGCCGGCAGGCGAGGCCACTTCAAACTCGTCATCGGCGTCGATCGGCACACCCGGGGACAGGCCCTGCGGGCCGCCGGAGCCGACCTGACCGTCACCGACCTGGCCGAACTACGACTGAAACCGCCCCCTGATCGCTCAGGCGCCCCGCACCCCCTTAGAGCCGACAGTCCCGGCTCATAAGAGCCCTTGGACCCTGGAAAACGCCGCGAACCCGAACGATGCTGCCCGTATGGACGAGTCACGGCCGACGAGCGCGGAAGCCCCGATGACCAGGCCGGCCCGTGTCACCACCTGTTCGGAGGCGAGATGCACCTCACCGTCAAGGACGTGATGACCCGAAAGATGATCTCTGTCGGCGAGAACACCTGTTTCAAGGACATCGCGGAAACGCTTCTCACCCACACGGTGAGCGCCCTGCCGGTCGTGGACGGCGACGGCCACGTGGTGGGGATCGTCTCCGAGGCCGACCTGCTCCGCAGACAGGAAGCCAAGGACACGCTCTCCGGCGAGCACCTTCCACCACCCACTCCGCACGAACGGCAGCCCTACGCACACCGAACCGGAGGCGACGTCGCCAGGGAGCTGATGCACGCCCCCGCGATCACGATCTCGAAGGACGCCCCGGTGACGGACGCCGGCCACCTCATGAGGGAGAACGACGTCAAACGGCTCCCGGTGGTCGACGGACAAGGCCGCCTGGCGGGCATCGTCAGCCGCTGCGACCTGCTGAAGGCATATATCCGCTCCGACCACGACATCGAACGCGAAGTCCGCCTGGACGTCCTGACACGCTCGTTGTGGATGGACACCTCCCTCGTCCAGGTCACCGTCAAGGACGGCATGGTGACACTGAGCGGACGGATGACCCTGCGCGGGGACACCAGGATCGCCCTGGAGATGACCCGCCAGATCAACGGAGTCATCGACGTGATCAACGAACTCGCCTGGGACCGGGACAACACCCGCACCGAAGAACGGCTGTGAACTTCGCGATCACGACCTGCCCTCACCCAGTGGAACGCTCCAAATGAGCCGGGTGCCACCCTCCGGCGAGCAGCCGACGACGAAGGACCCACCCAGCCGCTCGGCCCGCTCCCGCAGATCACGCAGCCCATCGTGCCCGCCGTCCGCGGACACGGCGACCCCGTTGTCGACCACGGTCAAGACGAGCCGCTCCTGACCGGCGTCCACCGATACCTCCACCTTCGAGGCCTCGGCATGACGCACCACATCGGACAACGCCTCACGCAACGCGGCCAGCAGGTCCTCGGCCAACGGCTCCGGCACCGCGCCGTCCAGCCGGCCCCCCATCTCCAGGCCCGGAATGAAACCCAGTTCGCCGCGCACCCCCTCCACCAGGGCCACGATCCCCGCACGCAAACCGGGATCGCCCTCCTGAGGGAAGGCACGCAAGGCGAAAATGGTGGAACGGATCTGCCGGATCGTGCCATCGAGCTCGTCGATGGAGCCACGCAGCCGCGACGAGACCTCCGGCCGCTCGATCAGCGGCACCGTGCTCATCAAGGTCAGGGCCACGGCGAACAACCGCTGAATCACCACATCGTGCAGGTCCTTGGCGATCCGGTCGCGATCCTCCAACAGACCCAGCCGCTCGGCGTCCATCCGGCTCTCGGCCAGCTTCAAGGCGATCGCGGCCTGCCCCGCGAAAGAGTGCAGGGTGCGCAGCTCATCCCCGCTGAACGGGAGACGCCCCGAACGCTTACCCAGCGACAACACCCCCCGCACACCTCCCGACGCTCCGATCGGCACCGCGGCCACCGGGCCGAGCGAGATGTATCCGGCTATCACCACCGGAACCTTCACCTCGCCCGGATCAGTCGCCATGAGCGGCTCACCGGTGACGAAAGCGCGACCGGCCAGAGAATCGGCGATCAACGCCTCGGCATGAGCCACCTGATCACAGGCCTCCCCCTCGGCGATCAACGTACGCAGAACCCGGCCACCCTCATCAGGCAGCAGAACAGCCACGACATCGGCCCCTGCCATCTCCCGCGCCCGCCGCGCGATCAGCCCGAGCACCTCGCGTGGCTCCGCACCCGACAGCAGGCTGGTGGTGACCTCCGCCGACGCCTGCAACCACATCTCCCTGCGCCGCGTCTCCTCATACAGGCGAGCGTTCTCGATCGCCACCCCGGCAGCGGTGGCCAGCGCCGTCACGATCGCCTCGTCCTCCTCGTCGAACGCCCCGCCACCGCGCTTCTCGGTCAGATAGAGATTGCCGAACACCTCCTCACGCACCCGGACCGGCACCCCCAGAAACGACCCCATCGGCGGATGGCCGGACGGAAAGCCACAGGAGGCGGGATGGTCGGTGATGTGGGCCAGCCGCAAAACCTGCGGCTCCTTGATCAGCAACCCGAGCAGGCCCAGCCCATGCGGCCAGTGCTCGACCCGCGCGATCTCCTCCTCACTCAGCCCCACCGGAACGAACTGAACGAGCGTGCTGTGTTCACCGGCCACCCCCAACGCCCCATAGGTGGCGTCCACCAGCGCGGTGGCGGCCTCCACGATCCTGCGCAGCACCGTCTCCAGATCCAGATCGCCACCCACCGCGACCACGGCCTCAAGCAGCGCGTGCACCCGGTCACGGGTCGCCAGCACCGCCTCCAGACGCACCCTCAACTCCGCCAAGAGCTCGTCCAGGCGCATGTGCGTGATCAACGCACCCGGCTCGATCTTCGCCATACCCCAAGTTTCGCACCCGGGCACGCGGACACCCGCCCCGCCAAGGAGACCGTGTCCACTCTTCCGGCCATTGTTTACCCTCCGATGACGAACACCTGACCGACAAGACACGACCTCGTCGGCCCGCTCGGGATCCCGGCACCCGGTGGCCGAAAGACCTCCACATCGAGGACCTGTGGCCTCTGCCCGAACGGCCCTCCCGGCAGTGAGATGGAGATCCGGGAACCCGGCGGACAGCGGCGAGCCGCCCCCGATCCGCGCAGGGCCGCCCATCACACCACGAAGGACCCGCGTGTCCCGAAGGAGGTCGTCGATGTACGCCACGGTCAAAGACGTCATGACCACGAAGGTGACGTCGGTCAGGGGCGACGCCCCGTTCAAGGACGTCGCCGAGGCGCTCATCACCCACACGGTGAGCGCGCTTCCCGTCGTCGACGACGAAGGGCACGTCATCGGCATCGTCTCCGAAGAGGACCTGCTCCACAAGGAGGGCTTCAAGGAGCGCTACTACCGCGAGGGCTACCAGCCACCGCTACGCATCCGGCTACTCCACCGCCTGGGCCAGAAGGGCGGCGACGGCCGCGCCAAGGCCCGTGGCGACACCGCCGCCGACCTGATGACCGCCCCCGCGATCACGATCCAGCAGCACGCCTCCGTCGTGTCCGCCATACGCCTCATGATCGAACACGGAGTCAAAAGGCTGCCGGTAGTGGATGCCGACGGATCGCTCCAGGGCATCGTCAGCCGCCACGACCTGCTCAAGGTCTTCGTCCGCGGTGACGCCGACATCGCCCGTGAGGTGGAGGAGAACATTCTCGGACACTCCCTGTGGGCCGCCCCCAACACCGCCACCGCCACCGTCGCGCACGGCGTCGTCACCCTGAGCGGCCACATGCACCGACGCGAGGACGCCCAACTCGCGGTACGGATAACCCAGCGGGTGAACGGAGTCGTCGATGTGATCGACAACCTGGAGTGGGACGTCGACGACGTCCCAGCCCGGACAAGACACCGAAGGTAAAAAATTCACCTCCCCCGGGTTCTTCAGCCCCTCGGCCGTGACCCGGGCGGCTCCCGAAGACCTGAAGCCCTCACCCCATCAGCCCTTCCGAACCCCCGAAGAGACCCTAGAGATCACCGGAGGTGTCGGAACCCGACAGGACGGGCTCGTTCCGCGACGGACTCTCCCAGCCTGCGGGAACGACCGCCACGGGGCAGAAGCCATGCTGAAGAACCGACCTCGAGGTCGAGCCGAGCCTGCCGTGATCACGCGCTCCGCCGACCACCACCAGGCTCGCCTCCCTGGACACGTCCTCCAGCAGGTCCTTCGCGGACGTCGCGGCGAAACAGGTACGGACCAACACTCCTGGACAGGTGATCCGCCATGGCCCCAGCCGCTCCAGCATGCCGTCCTCCGCCGCGTTCGCCGCGACCCGCGTGTCGTGCACCAACGGCTGCAGGCGCCCGGCATGCACCGCCGTCAGCTTCAACCGCCTGAGGGCGGCCTCACGAAAAGCGAACTCGATCACCCCGTCAGGGGTGTCGCCGCTCATCCCCAGAACCACGGCACCACGCTCCCTCGGCACCGGGATCGGACCGGGCCCGCGCACCACGATCACCGGACACCCCGCATGAGCCGCCACATACCCAGCGACCGACCCCAGAACGGTCCTGGCCAGGGTGCCCATGCCCCGAGAACCCACGACGATCATCGCCGCACGCTCCGACAGCTCGACCAGCCGTTCGGCGGCCGCGCCCTCATACAGATCCGTCGTGATATCGGTCAGCGTGCTACACGCGCGAGCGCAGTCGGCCCCGTGATACAGCACATGCTCGGCGGCGTTACGCAGGTGAAGCCTGGCATCCTCATCGGCCTCCCCATACGGCCACCGCCACGTGTGAACCACCTTCAGCGGCAACCTCCCGAGCTCGGCCTCGTCCATCGACCACTCCAGGGCCTGCATGGAGAAGTCGGAACCGTCATAGCCGACGACAACCTCACGAATATCGCTCATCGCCCTCACCTCCCTCTCCATGCTCGCCAGGGCACACGCAGAAGAGCAGGGCGGAAGGTCCCACCACGGTGGGACCTTCCGCCCTGCTCACCCCACGGCGCCCACCCGCGAAACCCAGGCGACGAACCCTGATCCTCCACCCACCCTCACCCGGCCGGGCGACGAGGCGGCCCCCGAGGAAACCCAGGGGACCTTCGTCCCTACCCGGCGAACGACGGAGCCACGAAGAATGAGACGGGCCAGGGGCGTGCAACACGCAAGACCCGCCAGATCCCGGCCCCAGCCACCGGGACAGAGCACCGACCCCTGACAACGCACCGAGGGCGGTGACCATGACAGCACCCATCATCGTCGGCGTCGACGGCTCGACGCCTTCGCTACAGGCCCTGACCTGGGCAACGCGAGAGGCGACCCTGAGAAAGGCGCCGTTACGCGTCGTCCACGCCGCCCTGCGCTGGGCCTACGACGTCCCGCTCGTCCCCCAACCCGGCCACTGGGGCCCCGCCGAGGAAGCCGCCTGCGAGGAGCTCCTTCACCGGGCAGCCGAACAGGTCCGCTCCCACGACCCCGCGCTGAAGGTCACCACCGAGATCCTCGACGGAAACGCCGCCGAGGCGATCGCCGCCGTGGCCGAGAACGCACAGCTGGTCGTCGTCGGCCACCGAGGCCTGGGCGGATTCGCCGGGCTGCTACTGGGCTCGGTCAGCCACGACCTGGCCGCCCGATCCCCGTGCCCGGTAGTGATCGTCAATCAACCGCACACCACCCGGGGCAGCGAGATCGTCGTCGGCGCCACCGGACGTGCCGACCAGGACCCCGTCCTGGAGTTCGCCTTCGGCGAGGCGTCCCTGCACCGGCGCCCACTGCGAGCGGTCCACGCCTGGACCCACCCGGCCAGCAGAGCACCCGGCGACATGCAGCCACTCGTCTACGACGTCGAAGACGTCGGCGACGAGGAGGCCCGCCTGCTGGCCGAGTCGCTCGGTGGCTGGCGGGAGAGGTTCCCCGACGTGCCCCTCATCGAGCAGGTCGTGCACAAGCATCCGGCCAAGGCGCTCATCGACGCCTCCGAGACCGCTGAGCTGGTCGTCGTGGGCGCCCGCGACCGGGCGATGTTCCTCAACTCGACCGTACGCGCCCTGCTCCACCACGCTCGGGCGCCCGTCGCCGTCCATCGCACCTCGCACGCTCCCCGGAGTTGAGCCTTCCCGGCGCGAGACCGCCGTGGCACCGCCTGCCGTACGACGAGAAAGCACATGTCCCGGCACCGGGCACCTCACGAGCGAACGATGGCCGGCCCTCACGTAGCGCACGCTGGCCCTGCTTTTTCAGCGCTCCCTTTAGTCCTTTTTGTCTTGTTTGTCGGTTTTGAACTAACCCGCTCCCTTTACAAAGTAGATCAGCAATGTCTTTCACCCCTTCGAACCTTCCGGACACGCGCGACCGCCGCCGGACACGGCGGCGCAGAGCATGCCCCGCCGTGTCCGGCGATGATCCCGAGGGGCCTACAGCAGGGGCGGGAGGACGAGCAGGTCGTCGTCACCGTGCTCAAGCCGTGAGGTGACGTCGACGACGCCTTCGAGCAGGCGGATCGCCTCGACGAGCTGGACGACCTGTGAGCGGCGTTCGACCTTGCCGTCGAGCGTCACCACACCGTTCTCGACGCCGATGACCACCTCGGATCCGGTGGTCAGGTCGCTGGCGACCGCCTCGGCCTCGGCGCGCAGTTCGGCCTCGGCGCGGTCGAAGACGCGCAACAGGTTCGCCCGGTGCAGGATGCCGGCGAGGCGGCCGGTCACCGGGTCGATCACCGGAAGCTGCTGGATCCTCTTGTCGTGCATGAGTCGCGCCGCCTCCCTGGCGGGCATGCCCGGCGTAACGGTGATCGCGGGCGAGGTCATCAGGTCCTTGGCCACCACCGCCGCGGCCTTCTCGTGCTCGCGCCGGCGAGCGGCGCTCTCGAAGATGGAGATGCTGTGACGCACCGCGTCGCTCTCCTTGAGCAACAGGTCGTCCTGGGAGACCACCCCGACCGGACGGCGCTCCACGTCGACGACCGTCACCGCGCCCACGGCGAAGCGTCGCATCACGGCCACGATGTCGGCGAAACCCGCGTCCTGCCGCACGGCGATGGCGGTGCGCCCCATCACGTCACTCACGGTGATCGACATTTTCTTCTCCAATTCCTGCGAGTCCTCACGGATGCTCCCGCCCTCCGGGCGCCGCCCGGAGTGGACGATCGCCACACCGCGATGCGCGTGGCATCCTCCGTCTTCTCTCCCATCAGACATCCCTCCCGGCGGTCCGCTCCAGGGCCACAGGTCCCGATCTCACCGCGTGAGGGCAGAGTCTTTCGTCCCGGACCCGGTACGCGTCATCGCCCGATGTCCCGTCGGCGCCCGGCCTGAGGGCAGATCGTCGGTGATGAAGGGGACTTTCGCCCCTAACGTCGCTGGAGAGCGACCGGGCAGCCTTGAGGGCATGAAGCTCGACTCGGCAGGTCTGCAGATCCTCTCGCGCCAGGAGTGCGTCACGCTCCTGGCGTCGGCCTCGATCGGGCGCATCGTGTTCACCGACCGGGCCCTGCCCGCGGTGCAACCGGTCAACTTCGTGCTCGACGGCGAGAACATCGTGATCCGCACGGGTTTCGGATCCAAGCTCGCCGCCGCGGCCAGCGACGCGATCGTCGCCTTCGAGGCCGACGAGTTCGACCTCACCGCCCGCACCGGCTGGTCGGTCACCGCCGTCGGCCCCGCACGCGCCGTACGCGAACCGGACGAGATCGAGCGCCTGTCCGCACTCCCCCTGCGCACCTGGGCGCCGGCCAACCGTGACCACTACATCGTGGTACGCGCCGAGCAGATAACCGGCCGCCTCCTCTCGTCCAGGCATGACGAGCGGGAGACCTGACAGCCCGTTTCCGGCACCGCCCACAGCCGCGTCCGGTGGCAGCGACCAATGGCGGCCGGACAGGGACCTCCGGCCCTACATCCCGCCGTCCACCGGGCGTGAGATGGAGATGAGAAGAGACGGTCACGGAGCCGGGCAGATGACCACACTCATCACTTGTCCGCAGGGAGCGGAAAGGGGCCGTTCCCGGAGAACTCCGCCCGGCGGACCTTCGAGCCGGGCGAGCAGGCCCGCACCATCACGGGTGGAGAACATGCCATGCGCACCAAGGTAGAGAACGTCATGACCAGGAACGTGGCGCTGGTCACCGCCGACACCCCGTTCAAGGACATCGCCGAGACGCTCATCGCGTGCGCGGTGAGCGCCGTTCCCGTCGTGGACGGGGAGGGCCGTGTCATCGGCATCGTCTCCGAGGCGGATCTGCTCGCCAAGGAGGAGTTCCGGGAGCAGTACTACCGTGAGGGCTACCAGCCGCCGCTGCGCGCCCGGCTGCGGCACCGGCTGAACCAGGAGGTCCGCGCCCCGAAGGCCAAGGCGCGGGGCGACGTCGCCGCCGAGCTGATGTCCTCCCCCGCGATCACCGTCACCGGAAAGACGCCGACGGTCGGCGCCGCCAGGCTCATGGAGGCGCACGGCATCAAGCGGCTCCCCGTCGTCGACCAGGATGGCCGCCTGGTGGGCATCGTCAGCCGCCGCGACCTCATCAGGGTTTTCGTCCGGCCCGACTCCGACATCGCCGACGAGGTGCGCGAGGAGGTCCTCGGCCGCTCCCTGCGGATGGAGACCGCGCAGGTCAACGTCCGGGTCGACCATGGTGTCGTCACCCTGACGGGCACCATGGAACGTCGCAGCGAAGCCGAGATAGCGGCCCGGGTGGTCGGCCGCGTCAACGGCGTCGTCGACGTGGTGAACGAGGTGCGCTGGCTCCAGGACGACGACACCTGGAGCGGAGGGTCAGCTTCTCGGTCGTAAACGACCGAGCTTGCGGCTCCTCGCCGTCGATGGATTCGACGGTTCAGGCCGCGTCGTCGGCAGCGTGACTCACTGCCCAGCTCGCAACGCCGCGTGCGGCGATGTTGCGGGCCGCGTTGACGTCGGCGTGCTCAGCGAAGCCGCACGACATGCAGGAAAAGGTGGCCTGATCGGGCCGGTTCTTCTTGTCGATGTGGCCGCACGCCGAACACCCCTGCGAGGTGTACGCGGGATCGACGTGGACCACGGCGACCCCGGCACGGGCGGCCTTGTAGGCGATGAACGCACCGAGTTGGTGGAACGCCCACGAGTGCAGCGTGACCCGCTGGGGCCTGCGGAGCCGTACCCGCTCACGGATGCCCTGGAGGTCTTCCAGGGCGATGCCGCGTCCGGTGCGTGCAGCCTCGGTCACGATCTGCTTGGAGATGACATGGTTGACGTCGCGGGCGAAGCGGGCCTCTTTTCGGCGGCGTGCCTTCAGCAGCCGTTTGGCGGATTTGGTCTGCTTGGCCTGCAGGCGCCGCCGCAGCTCTCGGTTGCGGTGCCGGACGGCGTTCAAGTGCTTGCCCGAGTGGTGTTCGCCGTCATTGGTGGTGGCGATGTTCGCGATGCCGAGGTCGACGCCGAGGAATCCGTCGGGTTCGATGACCTCGGTGTCCGGGATATCGCAGGTGGCGATCAACAACCACAGGCCGTCGCGGTGGATGAGGTCGGATTCGCCCTTGCGGTAGGCGGCCAGCGCGTGGGCCTGCTCATCGGAGCAGCCGAATCGGACGCCTTTCATCCGGCCGCCGGTGGTCCAGATGCTCACGGTCCGCTCAGCGGTCTGCCAGGACAGGCACCGGTCGTCGAGCGGCTGGGCGGCGTCGGCGCGGAAGGCGACCGGCTTGGCGAGCGGCTTGCGCAGCTTCGCTTTCGCCTGCGCCTTCACCGTCGTGTAGGCGTCGGTGACCTTCTTGATGACGTGCTGGGCGGGCTGGGCCGACAGGCCCATCTCCTTGAGCCGGCCGTAGGTGTGCCTGCGCAGGTCGTAGTTGCGGAACGTCTTCGTCTGCCACGCGATACCGGCGACGAGGTTGGCTGCTTCGTTACACAGGCGCAGCGTGTCCGCCAGCGCCGCCTCCTGGGCGGGCGTGGGTAACAGCCGGACCTGCACCACGAATTTCACGCTGCGAAGCGTAACCACTCAGGCCGACACGTGCGGTCCGTATGCGATTCCTCCCGGGCCCGAAGGCCCGGGGCTCCTCGCAAGTGACATGCTGAACCGGTCGCTCCCCCGCCCCTCACGCGTCCCGGCCAGGATCCTCCCGAGCGGCGAACGATCCTGGAAGAAGAACGCGACCCGGTCGCCGGAAAGCGCGAGGCCACGCGATTCGGCTTCGCGATCCCACGACCGTGCGACAGCGAAACAAGAACGTAACACGCGATGACTCACCGTTAATCACATCGGCCTTCCGAAGCTTAATAAAGGACCACTCTGCCGCTTGCCCGAAGACCCTCCATGGGCACCGATAAATGCCCCTACTTCGATGGACAGCAATCTCTTACCATCGTGGAACCAAATGGTTCGGCGATCTCACTGATGGTTATTCATGCCTGGTGGAAAAGGCGACGACACTCATCACCGCGACACCGAGGGGCGATTAACATTCGACCTCCGCGCCTCCCGGTCATTTATTCCCCCTTCCACCGAGTGACGAGATCGTTGACCGCGCCTACGATAACGATCGTCACCGACACAGCCCGCTCCGGCGGGCAGGAATGGGAGTGCAGATGGCGACGAACGAACCACTCCACCTCGATCTGGAGGCGCTCGACGTGATGACGGTCGAGCTCCCCGGCGAGGATCTCGTGAAGGCCCTGGGCATGGGTCTCGGTAACACCGAAGTGGGCGCCTCGGGCATCACCGGGCGCACGAGCTGGCTCGTCTAGGCTCCCCGCACATGGTCTCGACGCGTCGTGGCCTGCCGGGACGCGTCGAGATCGACGCGGCTCATCGCACGGTGGACGCGACCGTGGTCGCCAGAATCGCCGCGCTACCGGTGGCGGCGCTCGCGGAGCTGAGGTGCACGGCCACGTGGCGGAGCGTCCAGGAGATCCTGGCGATTCGTGATCGGCTGGCCGACGAGGGCCGACGGCTCGCGGACGAGCTGGAGACGGTGATCGGAGCGGTCGGGCCAGGCCCGCAGCGGCCGGCGCTGGTGGCGTTGCGCCGGGCGCTGTACAACGCGAGACGCCCGGCGGGCCGCGCCTGGCCGGTGGAGGTCGGCTCCGGCCTCGCTCCGCGCGTCGCGGCCTGGATCGCGGACCTCGATCGGCATGACGCGCTCGTCCGGCGGCTACCGGAGGAGCTCGATCAGGAGTGCCGGGGCACCTACGAGGCGCTGCGCCGATGGGTCGGCACCGACGCCTTCGGCCACGGCGTGCTCCAGGCGGGACCGGCGATGTCCGCCGCGCTGCGCCGGTGGCTGGCCGCACCGCCCGGCACCGCCCCGCCGCGCCAGGTCGCGCTCCGCCTCAGCCGCTACCTGGCCCGCGTCGTGGCGAAGACGAGCCCGCACGCGACCTTCATGATGGCGGCTCTCGGACGGTGGAGCGACGACGGCGAGCCGGTCCGCTGGGACGGGCCGTGGGCGTGGCGCAGCGCGGTCGAGCCGAATGTCCCCCTGCTGCTGCGGCTGCTCACCGACCTGGCCCGCGCCGACGACGGCCTCGCGGACCTCTTCGAGATCAGGCCCAACCCGAGCCTCGACGAGGACGACGGCCGCCTGTGGTACGTGACCGGCCAGGAGGACGCCTACAACGGCATCGCCGCCTCCGAACCGCTCCGGCGGCTGCTGCGCCCGCCGTACGGCGATCTCCGTACCGGGGCCGGTGACGCGCTCGGCCGGCTGCTCGACCTGGGAGTGCTGGAACTCCATCCCCCGGTCGCCGACCAGGCCACCGCGCACCTCGCCGACCTGACCGATCGGCTCGGCACACATCCCGCGGGCAAGGCGCTCGCCGCCGCGCAGGAGGCGCTCGCCCGTTACCCGGAGGCGGCCCGCGTGTCGGAACGCGAGGCGCTGCGACGGAAGGTGCGCTCAGCGTTCACCCGGCTGGCCGAAGACGACGCCGACCGCCTGCCGGACCGCAACCTCTTCCACGAGAACGCGGTGGTCACCACGCCCGGACCTCGGCTGGGCCTGGCCGCCTGGCGTCCCGCCCTGGGCGACCTGCACGCGATCACCGACTTCGCCGCGGTCTTCGATCGGGACGGCGTCGCCCGGCTGCTCGCCGCCGACCTGTTCGCGCAGTGGTTCGGCGCCGGCGCGCGGGTGTCGTTCGGCCGGTTCCACCGAACGCTCGCCGAGCGAACCCATCGGGCCGTACCCGGCACCCTCGCCGGTGAACTGCACGCGCTCATGTATCCGTGGCAGGAGCGGCACCCAGAAGGCCGGACGCCCGCCGTGCCCCGGCTCGACGAGCTTCGAGACGCCCGCGCGGCGGCGCTGGCCGCGGTGCGCGGGCTGCTGCCCCAGACCCCGGACCCGCTCACCGTCGATCCGACGGTGCTGGCCGGTCTTACCGCCGGCCGTCCCGCGTTCGTCCGTCCCGTCGGGTCGCTGTCATGCTTCGTGCAGACGATCGGCCCGCCGGAGGACACGCCGGTTCGGCTGGTGCTCAACGGGTTCGGTCCCGGGCACGGCGCGATGCGCAGCCGCGTGCACCGCCTGCTGCGGGTCGCCGGGGTTCCCGCCGGTGAGAACCGTCCGCTCGGG
Organism: Streptosporangium sp. NPDC006930; assembly: GCF_040635605.1. Taxonomy (NCBI): domain Bacteria; kingdom Bacillati; phylum Actinomycetota; class Actinomycetes; order Streptosporangiales; family Streptosporangiaceae; genus Streptosporangium; species Streptosporangium sp. NPDC006930. The sequence goes on from NZ_JBEYID010000010.1 coordinate 43,077, forward strand.
ACGGAACGCGGCGTGCCGGTGGAGATCACCGGGCTGTTCGGCAGCAACGTCAACCTGCGTTCCGCGGTGGCGACCCAGGAGATCGGCTATCCGGGCGTGGTCCCGAGTGGCCCGGCCGTGCTCGGCCTGCGTGACCTCGCCGTCCGGCACGAGCCAGGCGCCGGCGGTCTCGTTCTGACGCACGCCGGGCACGACACCCCGCTCCTGCCGGTGTACACCGGAATGGTCGCGCCCATGCTGCTGCCGCGTACGGCACGCCTCCTGCTCCAGCTCTTCGGCGACATGCCCAGCCCGGTGATGGGGCTGGAGCCGATCTTCTCCCGGCCGCCGGAGGCGGTGCCGGCCCGCGTCGGGCGTACGGCCCGGGTGTCGGTCGGCCGGGTCACCGTGGCCCGTGCCGCCTGGTACGTCCCGGTGCGCGAGATCCCGCGCCGGGGCAGGGGCGACTCCGCCGCGACGCACCTGCTCGCGCTCGCGGCCTGGTTCGCCGAGCACGCCCTGCCGGAACGTTGTTTCGTCTCCTCTGCCGATCCCGGCGCGCCGGTCCGCGACAGGCTGCGCGTGGGGCGGCTCGCCAAACCGACCTATCTCGATCTGGCCGATCCGGCGCTGGTCGCGCTGTTCGACCGAGGGCTGGACGCGAGCGGATCGATGGTCGTCTTTCGTGAGCCGCTCCCGGACTTCGAGGCGGCGGCCGACCTCGGAGGAGACGGCGACCACCCCGATCGCCGCCGCCATGTGAGCGAGTACGTGGTCGAGGTGGGCCATGCCTGACCGCTGGATCTCCCTGCACGCCTTCCACCGGACCGACACCGACCTGCTGCTCGGCACGGCCGTCCACGGCCTGGTGCGGGAGCTGGACGAACGGCTCGACCGGTTCTTCTTCCTGCGGTACTGGGAGGGCGGCCCGCATCTGCGGCTCCGCCTGCTGCCGCGCGTCCCCGGCGACGCGACGACGATCGAGAAACGCGCCACAGCCGTGCTCCAAGAGCACCTCGCGGCGCATCCGACGACGGACCCGTGGGACCGCGAGGGCTACGCGCTGCTCGCCCGGGAGTTCGCCGGGCGGGAGGGCATGGACACCTACGACCGGCGGCTGCGGCCCGACGACCACGTGGAGGCCGTCGCCTACCGGCCCGAGTACGCGACGTTCGGCGGGCCGGAGGCGATCGCCGCCGTCGAGCGGCACTTCACCGACTCCAGCCGGATCGCGCTCGCGATCCTGCGCGGCGAGCACGACCACCGGCGGCGGCTGGGCCACGCCCTCTCCGCGATGATGCTCGCCCTCATCGCCTGGGAGCCCGACCCCCGCCGCCTGGGCCCTCTGCTGGCCGGGGAACGTGACCGCTGGGATCCGGCACCGGCCCGTGCCCGGCAGGTGGAGATCTTCACGAGGCAGCGCGAAGCCCTCACCGCGCAGGCGGAAAGGTGCCGGCTCATCGCCGCCCGCGCCGTCTCCTCCCAGAACCACGCCACGGCCGGCCGTTCCGTCGGCGGGCCATCTTTTGGCGGCGTCCTCGATACGGGCGACGCGTACGACTCGCCCGGCGCCTGGTGGCGCTCGGTCGACACCCTGCACCGGCGCCTTGTCGCGCTCCAGCGGGCCGGGCGCTTCTCCCCGGTCCGCGCCCAGGGCGCGTTCCGTACTTCCGGCGCCGTCGACGCCCCGGCGGACACGGACCGCCACGACATCCTGAGCGTGCTGGACCGGTGCGTCCACCTGTTCTGCAACCGTCTCGGCCTGTCGATCGCCGAAGAGGCGCACCTGCGCTACCTCACCGCAGTCACCCTGGAGGGGGCGGCACGATGCGAGGAAACCTCGTGAGCGAACTCCCCTGGCACGGCATCCAGATCCGCTACTACGACCAGGACAAGGACGCGCTGATCCTGGACTGCGTCCGCCCGCTGTTCCAGCGTCTGGACGGCCTCATCCAGCAGCCCTACCTCGTCCGCCACTGGCGCCGAGGGCCGCACCTGCGGCTCAACTTCCGCGCGACCCCGCGAGACTGGGAACGCGAGATCCTCCCCGTCGCGACCGAAGCGATCACCGGCTATCTGCGTGAGCATCCCTCCACCACCCGCCTCGACGAGCACGAGCACCTCGCCGCCCACCGCCTGCTCGCCGTACGGGAGCACGAGACCGGGCCGTTGCGGCCGTGGTATCCGGACAACTCCCTGCAGATCGAGCCGTACGACGACCGGTTGCGCGTCTTCGGCGGCCGGTCGCTGGCGAACCTGATCGACGCGTCCGCCGCGGAGAGCACCCGGCTCGTCTTCGGCACGCTGGACCTGGTCCGCCGGGGTGAGCTCGCGCTGTTCGCGGTCGCCATCGACCTCATGGTCGCCGTGGCGCACGTGAGCGTCCCTCCGGTCAGCCGCGGTTACATGTCCTATCGATCTCACGTCGCGGCGGCGGCCTCGTGCTGTGAGAACCGGGACGCGATCATGGCCGCGTTCGAGGCCAGGTACCGCGAGAACGCCAGGCAGATGCGCGCGACGGTGGTCGACGTGGTCGCATCGATCGACGCGGGCGACCCGGCGCCGCACGTACGCGACTGGATCGCCTTCACCCACCGCCACAAGGAGATCGCCCTGCCGCTGCTGGCCCGCAAGGAGATCGATCTGGACGTCTCCGACCAGCCGGTGCTCCAGCGCCACCGGGTCGACTATTTCGACGTGCTCATGTCCACCGACCGGCACCGCACCGAGATCCTCGAATCGGACTGGTTCCTCGCCCACCGCCTCGCGGTCAACATGCTCTACGCCCATCTGGCCCGGCTCGGCGTCACCCCGATCCAGCGGCACCTGTTCTGCCATCTGATCGCTTCGGCGGTGGAGGAGGAGTACGGCGTCTCCCCGCTGGAGAGGGCCCGCGATTACCTGCTCAGTGGCTGAGCCGCCACCCGCCGGACAGGCCGTGGGCCGTCCCCGGGCACGGCACCGCTTGACAGGCCGCCTCCGGCGAACGCTAATCTTTATATATGAATAGTTCTTCAGATGAGCGATTCGTGGCGATAGATGGGTGTACAGCCCGGATCGTGGACGCGCCGCGGGTGGCGGCGGTGCGTGAGCGGATGCCCGCCGCGCAGGATCTGACCGACACCGCCGAGGTGTTCGGGCTGCTGTCCGATCCCGGCCGCCTGCGGTTGCTGCTCGCTCTGCTGGAGGGCGAGATGTGCGTGTGCGATCTGGCCGCGGTGAGCGGCCAGAGCGAGTCGGCGGTCTCCCACGCGCTGCGGCTGCTGCGGGCGCACCGCGTCGTGACGGCTCGCCGGGCCGGCCGGATGGCCTTCTACCGGCTGGAGGACGCGCACGTGCGGATGCTGCTCGACCTCGCGCTCGCCCACACCGAGCACACCCAGGCCATCCACCCCGAACGCGACGGAACCCGCTGATGGGCACCGGGCACGGCCACGGACACGCGGCGGGCCGGCACCGATGGCGGCTCGCGGTCTCCTTCGCCCTGATCGGCTCCTTCTTCGTGGTCGAGCTGGTCTACGGGCTGCTGTCGGGCTCGCTGGCACTGCTGTCGGACGCCGGGCACATGGCCGCCGACGTGGTGACGCTGGGCGCCGCCCTGGTGGCCACCCGCATCGCCACCCGTCCCGACACCACGGGGCGCCGTAGCTACGGCTCCTACCGCGCGGAGGTGTTCGCCTCCCTGCTGGCCGTGCTGCTGATGCTCGGCGTGGCGGTGTACGTGGTGGCCGAGGCGGTGGGCCGCATCGGCGCCACCGCCGAGGTCTCCTTCGGCCCGATGCTCGTCGTGGGAGCCATCGGCCTGGTCATCAACGTGATCGTGTTGCTGCTGTTGCGCGCGGGCGCGGCCGAGAGCCTGAACGTCAAGGGCGCCTATTACGAGGTGGTGGCCGACACCGCCGGGTCGGTCGGTGTCATCGTCGCCGGCTGGCTGGTCGCGACGACCGGCCAGCCGATCTGGGACACGCTGATCGCGCTCGCCATCGGTGCCTTCGTCGCGGTGCGCGCCGTCTCACTCGGACGGCAGGTGTTCGCGGTCCTTGGCCAGCACGTCCCGGCCGGGATGGACGCCTCCGCCGTCGCCAGGGACCTGGAGTCCGTCGAGGGCGTGCGCGACGTCCACGACCTGCACCTGTGGACGTTGACCTCCGGCATGAACGTCGCCACCGCCCACCTGGTCACCTCCGAGGGCGCCGACAGCCACGCCGTCCTGGACCAGGCCCGCGACCTGCTGCTCAGGCGCCACAACGTGGCCCACGCGACCTTGCAGGTCGAACCGGCCGACCACCTGGGCTGCGACGAACTGGGCTGGTGAGAACCTCACCGTCGCCGCGCTCACGCGGCGACGGTGTCGGCATGACGGTGTCGGCATGACGGTGTCGGCATGACGGTGTCGGCACGGTGGAGGACGTCCGGGCCACCCCAGACCGACACGAGAAGGCCCGCTCCCCGTACGGGGGGGCGAGCCTTGTGTGATCCGGGGGTGGTGTTCAGGGGATGGATGTGTCCGGGGGTGGTTATCTGAGGACGGGGTAGCGACGCACCAGGGGGGTGGTGGCCCACCAGGCGCCCAGGCCCCAGGTGGTGCCGGCGCCGCTCAGGGCCAGGCCGGTCAGCACGACGGCGTAGACGAGGTGGTCGTCCATGAAGGGGTTGGTCTGCAGAGGGAGTTCGGCGGCCCACATCAGGACCATCATCAGGCCGCCCGCCACGGCGGCGACGCGCAGACCCGCGCCCAGCAGCAGGGCGGCACCGACGCCCAGCAGGCCGAGCATGAACAGCCAGTCCACCCACGCCTGTCCGGCCAGGCCGCTGAACAGTCCGCCCAGGGCGTTCTCGCCGGTGCCCTTGAGGAAGCCGGTGGTGGGGCTGCCGCCGTTGATCCAGGCGCGCTCGGCGGGAGTGGCGAACCCCCAGCCGAAGGTCTTGTCCAGGAACGCCCACAGGAAGATCCAGCCCAGGCTGATCCGGGCGATCGCCCAGACGTAGTCGACCGGACGCCTGACGGCCGGCGCGGGGACGGTGTCCATGACCGGCCCGGTGTGAACGTCGTGCCCGTGAGTGGTGGCCATGACGGCTCCCCTTTCCATGTTGTCGCGTGATGTTCAGCGGTCTTCGTGACGTACTCATCACACCGTTTCCCGGAGCCCGGCCACAGTGCCGTACGGACCGCGTCACGCTCTCGAACGTCCCCTCGGCGCGGGACCTTCGGCCCTGTCACGCCGAGCACGACGGGAACCGGGAATCTCACCACCGGGAAGAGGACGGCACGCATGCGAACGCCGGCGAAGTCGCCGACGTTCGCGGATCCGCGAACGTCGGCGACACGCACGGCCTTCGGCCATGCCGCTCCCTGACCGCCGCCGCCCGAAGGGGACACCGGTCGCGGGAGGGACCGGTCAGGAGGAGCCGGGAGAGGCCGGGGCGGGGGTGACGACCAGAGGGCAGGTGGCGTGGTGCAGCAGCGAATGGCTCACCGACCCCAGCAACAGCCCGGTCAGCTCGCCGCGACCGCGTGAGCCGACGACCAGCAGGCCGGAACGGGCCGAGACCTCGGCCAGGACGCGCGCCGGGTGACCGTCTTCGAGCTGTTCGGTGACCTTGACGTCGGGATAGCGCTCGCCCCAGCCGGCGAGGGCCTCGGCCAGCAGACGGCGTTCGACCTCGGCCGTATCCTCCGCGAAGGGATCGCCCCCGACGACCGGACGGCTCCAGGCGTGCACCGCCCGCAGGCCGACACCGCGCAGAGACGCCTCGGCGAAGGCGAAGCTCAGGGCGCCCGTGCCCGCCTCCGAACCGTCGACACCGACGACCACCTCCCCGGCAGGCCAGGCGGACGGGTCGCGGATGACGGCCACCGGGCAGGCGGCCCGTCCGACGACCCCCAGCGCGACCGAACCGAGCAGCATCCCCGTGAAACCACCCAGCCCGTGATTGCCGACCACCAGTAGCTCCGCGTCCGCGGCGGCCTCGATCAGGATGGCGCGCGGGTCGCCGCCCAGCAGCCGCGGCTCCGCCACGACGCGTGAATCCTCCTGCCGGACGCGTTCCATCGCCGCGTCCAGCATGGACGTGGCCCCTTCACGCATCCAGCGGCCCACATCGGCGTAACGGTCTTTTTCTGAGATCTCCAAGGGCCATGCGGGCATGGCGTGCACGACGCTCAGCGCGCCACCACGCGCCGCGGCCTCCCGCGCCGCCCAGCCCGCGGCCGCGAGCGCGGCCTGCGAACCGTCTACTCCTACTACGATCATGATGTCCTCCCTCTCCCCATGGTGTCCAAGGCATCATCGCAGCGGCGGGTGACCGGCCCACGACGGCGGTAAAGATCCCTTGGCCGAGGAACCTCCGTCACCGTGTCCGAGGTGCGGGCGCCGCCCCGCCCGTCAGGTGAGGGGGACGTGCCAGGTCAGCCGGGTCCCCTCTCGCGGGGAGGAGTCGACCTCGAAGGAGCCGCCGAGCGCCGTGGCGCGTTCCCGCATGTTGCGCAGGCCGCTGCGTTTGCCCTCGCCGGGCAGGCCGACGCCGTTGTCGGTGACGGTGAGGGTGAGCCGGTCATCGGCCGCCTCGGCGAAGACGTCGGCCTTGGAAGCCTTGGCGTGGCGCACAATGTTGGAAAGCGCCTCGCGCAGGACGGCCAGCAGGTGCTCGGCGACCGGCGCGGGCACCTTGTGGTCGAGCTGTCCTTCCATCCGCAGGCCGGGCATGAAGCCCAGGTGCCCGCGCGCGCCCTCGACCAGTTCCACGATCCGCGCGCGCAGGCTGGGCTCGTCGGCATCGCGGGGGGTCTGCAGGGCGAAGATGGTCGAGCGGATCTGCCGGATGGTCTCGTCCAGCTCGTTGATCCCGTGCTGGAGCCGCTCGGAGGCCTCCGGATGCTCGACGAAGCGCACGATGCTCATCAAGGTCATCGCGATGGCGAAGAGCCGCTGGATGACGACGTCGTGCAGGTCCTTGGCGATCCGGTCGCGGTCTTCCAGCAACCCCAGCCGCTCGGCGTCCTGACGGGCCTCGGCCAGCTCCAGCGCGACCGCCGCCTGCCCGGCGAAGGAGTGCAGTGCCCGCAGTTCGCTGCCGCTGAACGGGATGCGGCCCGGTCGCTTACCCAGCACCAGCACTCCTCGCACCACCCCGGCCACGCCCAGCGGCACCGCGGCGGCGGGTCCCACCGTCAGATCCCGGATGAGTGCCGCGGGCAGGTCCGCCTCGCCGAGATCGGCGACCATGACCGGCTCGCCGCCCAGCAGGGCCCGGCCGGGGAGCGAGCCCGTGACGTCCACCCCGGCCCGGTCGAGCCCGCCGGACTCCGGACCGTCGGCGATCATCACTCGCAGGACCTCGCGGCCCGCGTCGGGAAGCATGATCATCGTGATGTCGGCGGCGGCCAGGTCTCGCGCCCGCCGCGCGATCAGCCCGAGTACCTCGCGTGGCTCCGCACCCGACAGCAGGCTGGTGGTGACCTCCGCCGACGCCTGCAACCACATCTCCCTGCGCCGCGTCTCCTCGTACAGACGGGCGTTCTCGATCGCGACACCCGCGGCGGTGGCCAGCGCCGTCACGATCGCCTCGTCCTCCTCGTCGAACGCCCCGCCACCGCGCTTCTCGGTCAGATAGAGATTGCCGAACACCTCCTCACGCACCCGGACCGGCACCCCCAGAAACGACCCCATCGGCGGATGGCCGGGCGGGAAACCGTAGGAGGCGGGATGGTCGGTGATGTGGGCCAGCCGCAAAACCTGCGGCTCCTTGATCAGCAACCCGAGCAGGCCCAGCCCGTGCGGCCAGTGCTCGATCCGCGCGATCTCCTCCTCACTCAGCCCCACCGGGACGAACTGGACGAGCGTGTTCTGTTCACCGGCCACCCCCAGCGCGCCGTAGGTGGCGTCGACGAGGGTGGTGGCGGTCTCCACGATCCTGCGCAGCACCGTCTCCAGATCCAGGTCGCTGCCCACCGCGACCACGGCCTCGAGCAGCGCGTGCACCCGGTCACGGGTCGCCAGCACCGCCTCCAGACGCCCCTGCAACTCTGACAGCAACTCGTCCAGCCGCATGTTCGGGATCAGGGAACGCGGCTCCTTTTCCGTCATAGCGCGAAGTCTCGCATCCGGGCAACGCTTAGGACAGTCGGGTGCCGCTCTTTGACCAGGACACCGTGGTCCTGGCGGTGAAGATCACCACGGGTGGTCCTTGAGGTGGCCCTCGACGGTGTCTCGCCCCCACAGCCCGTCGGCGACGATGATCCGGTAACGGCGGGCCAGCGTGTCGCCGTCCGGCAGGACGAGTTCCTCGTGGAAGGCGAGGGAGGGGGCGACCGCGGGGAAGGGCTGGTTGCGCACGAACCAGTGGGTGGGCGCGTCGGCGTTGTCCGGGTGCTGCTCGAAGACCAGGGTGGAGGCGGCGTCGACCTCGTCGTGCGGCGAGCCGTAGGCGAGCCAGCCCGCTCTGTGTCCCATGACCTCCTCGCCTTCGAGGTCCCCTTCGGCCAGGATGCCCCCCCAGGTCATGTCGCGGGGCCCCCGCCAGAACAGGCCGGTGTATCCGGCGTTCGGCCGGCCCGCCGTGGTGGGGCTGCCGATCCTGAGCTCCTGCCCGCGCACGTTGGTCAGCTCGGTGCCGAACTCCAGGATCCATGATCGGCTCGCGAGGTCGACGTCGTGGACGCGCACGGTGCGCAGCTCGGTGATCCACCGCTCACCGCGCGCGGTCAGCCAGGTGACCCGCTCGGCGAACGTCAGTTCCCGGCCGTCGCACTCCAGAGCGTCGAATCCCTCGTGGCGCAGGGTCCCGACGTTGTCGCGCTGAACGTAGCCGTGTCCGGGGCCGCCCTCGAAGGTGGGGCCGCCCCAGAAGTTCTGCCCGGACAGGTGGGAAAGGGTCATGGCCAGGCCCTTGTGCCAGCGGTGATCGTGCGGCCGGTGCCCCGAGACGACCTGGCCGCCCAGGGTACGCAGCGGATGGAAGTAGGGCGCCGGACACTCCGAGGGCGCGACGTCGGAGCCGAAGGTGTAGCCGAGCAGTTCGACGCCATGCCCGGTCAGGGTGAAGGCGGTGTCGTCCAGGCGGGTCAGTGCCAGAGCGGATTCGGTCGAGGGCACGATCAGTTTCCTCCTGTGGTGGCCGTCGGCGCCCAGCCGTCGACGTCGCCGTGCAGCCGGTGGTAGAAGGGGTCGCCGGGGATCAGGTCGGTGCGCGCCACCGTGGTCCCGGTGAACGCCGAACGGTAGATCGCCGTCACGAGTTCGAGCGTGCGGCGCCCGTCGTGGCCGCTGACCGGAGGCCGTTCTCCCCGGTCGTAGGCGTCGAGCAGAGCGGTCAGCTGCGCGGTGTGGGAACTGCGCGTCTCAGAGCCGGGAGCCGACCAGCGCTCCTGGCGTGCCGCGCCGTCCTCGGCGCCGGCCAGGTGCGGCGCCGCGGTGTAGGTCCAGTCGTCGTTGCCGTAGCCGTACAGGTGCCTGAGCTCGACGGTCGCCTCGACGAGGTCGACGCGCAGGTAGCTCTCCTCCCGTGGCGACAGCACGCTGTTGACGATCGTCGCCAGGGCCCCGCTTTCGAAACGCACACTCGCCACCGACACGTCCTCGGTCTGGACGTCGCGGTCCAGGCGCCCCGCCATGGCGGTGACCTCCGACCAGTCGCCGAGCAACGCCAGCAACAGGTCCATCTGGTGGATGCCGTGGCCCATGGTCGGGCCGCCTCCCTCGGTGTCCCAGCGCCCGCGCCAGGGCACCTCGAAGTAGGAGTGCGGCCGGTACCAGGTGGTGCTGCAGTGCGCGACGAGGGGACGGCCCAGCTCACCGGAGGCGATCAGCTTCGCGGCGTGCAGGCCCGCCGCGCCGAACCGGTGCTGGAAGACGACGCTGGCGTAGGCGCCGCGGGCCTGCTCGGCCGCGGTGATCGTGTCGTACTCGGCCAGCGACAGGCACGGGGGTTTCTCCAGCCACACCCAGGCCCCGGCGAGCAGGCACTGCTCGGCCTGCCGGGCGTGCAGCCCCGGTGGGGTGCACAGGTGCACCAGGTCGGGCCGGGCGACGTCCAGCATCTCGGCCAGGTCGGTGTGGACACCGGGAATGGAGTTCTCGGCACAGAAGGCCTTGACGCGTTCGGTGTCGACGTCGCAGGCCGCCACGATCCGTACCCGGTCGCCCTGGGCTTTCAGCGCGGGCAGGTGACAGATCGTCGCGATTCCGCCGGTGCCGACGATCGCGACCCGTACGGGTGTTCTCTTCGTCATCGAATGTGAGACTCCTTTGGGTTTGACGGCGGCCACCTGACGGTGGAGGCGACCTCTCGACGCCGAGCGCTCAGGCCGTGAATCTCTCCCTCACCTCGGCGATCATCGTGCGGCCGTTCAGCAGGAGCAGCGATGCCAGCACCGAGGCGAGCAGCACCGCCGCCACCTCGGAGGCGATCAGCGTGACGGCCGCCACCAGGACCAGCAGGCAGGCGTTGCCCAGCGACGCCCGGGGGGAACGGGTGAGAAAGTACGCGGCCAGGCGGGCGACGTCTCGCGCGCGGAACGCGAAAAGAGAGGTGATCACCAGCACGTTCGCGACCCAGAGGGTCGCCGCCACGGCGATGACGACCGACGACACCGCCCACCATCCCCCGACGCCGGCGACGGCGAGGTTCGATCCGATGACCGCCATCCACAGCAGCCAGGGGACCCAGAGCTTCACGACCCCTCGGAGGTTGGCCCGGTAGCCACGCCAGAACGCCGCCCCGGGACGGAGATCGGTGAGATCCAGGCGGCGGTGGTGCAGCGCGTACAGCGCGGCCGAGAGGGCGGGACCGGCCGGGATCAGGCAGAGCGCCGCCAGCGGGACGTTGCCGGCGTCACGGCCGAGCAGCACCAGCCCGACCAGGCCGGGCACGGCCGTGAGCAGGAAGAGCGACTCGACCACCACGAGGGTGTAGACGAGCGCGCAGACGCGCGCCAGGGGCCCTTCGCCGAACCGGATTCCGGCCGTCGTGTCGGTCATCGAACATCTCCAGCGTGAAAACCTCGTCCTGGCGGACGACCGGCGGTGAAGCGGGAATTCCCTCCCGGGAGCCTTCTCCCTCCCGGGAGGGGGGACGTCACCCGTGCTGCTTCTTGTACCGCTCGTAGGCGCCGTTCACCATGTTGACGAAGGAGAGCATGTTGTTCGCCTCGAGTTCCTTGACGTAGGCGTCCCACTCGCTCAGATCGCGTTTGCCGAGGATGAACTGGAGCGTGTTCTGGGTGACGTGGTCCTTCAGCGGTGTCTGCCACAGCGTCACCTGCTCGCGCTCCTCGTCGGTGAGCGGGTGCGGGGGCGGCACCGGCAGGGTCTTCCTCGCGTTCATCTCCTTCTGGAACGCGATCTCCTCCTCGGAGAAGGTCGACTGCAGCAGCTCGGTGGACCCGCCGTAGGCAAAGACGCCGTTGGAGAAGCCGAAGTCCTTCTGCAGGTGCTTGGGCGCCTTGGGGTTGAGTCCGACGAAGTCGACGTCGGGGGCGAGCTTGTACTTCCCCGACGCGTCCTTGGTGTGGGTGACCCCCTCGACGCCCCACTTGGCGAACGCCTGCCCCTCGTCGGAGTACCACAGCCAGTCGATGAACTGCATCATGGCGACGAAGTTCTTGCTGTCGCGAGCCTTCTTGGAGATCATGACGCCGTTCTCCAGGCGGGTGTTGCCCGCGCCGTACTTGATGGGTCCGAGCGGGCCGACGGGCACGGGGATCTTCACGAGCCTCGCCTTGGGGTTCGCCTTCTCCAGCGGCGGCCGGTACTCGTTGACCAGGGTCTGCGCGTTCGAACTGATCACGAAGGACTTGCCGGAGACCAGTTTCTGGATCGCCTGGTCGTCGGACTGCGTGAAGCTCTCCGGGTCGAGCAGCTTCTCCTCCACCAGCGTGTGCAGATACTCCAGCATCTGCCGGTACTGCTCCATCGCGCCGGTGAAGGCGAACTTCTGCAGGGCGGGGTCCCATTTCACCCCTTCCCCGTAGCCCCAGCCGCCGGGGGCGCCGTAGGAGGTGCCGATGACGTTCAGCAGGCTGGCTCCGGGCGTGAGGGTTCCCCAGCGGTCGGACAGGGGGTAGGAGTCGGGATACTTCTCCTTCATCGCCTTCAGCACGGTGCGCAACTCCTCCCAGGTCCCCGGGATCTCCAGCCCGAGTTCTTCCAGGATGTCCGCGCGCATCGCCAGGGAGTACTCCACCCAGGGCTCCTGGTGAAGACCGGGCAGGAGATAGAAGCGGCCGTCGGACTGCCGCAGCGTGTCCAGATCAGGCTGCAGGTTCCACTTGGCGACCTTCTCATTGAAGTTCGGCAGCAGATCCAGGTAGTCGCTCACCGGCAGGATGGCGCCGGAGGCGACGAAGGGGGTCTCCTGGCTGGGATACGTCTTGGGGATGATGAGCGGGGCGTCACCCGCGCCGATCACCAGGCTGCGCTTGTTCTCGTAGTCGCTGAGCGGCACCACACTCGGCTGGAACGTCACGTTGGTCCGCTTGCCGAGCTCCGACCAGAACAGCCAGTCGTTCTTGATCGGGTAGATCGGGTGGTTGTTGTACAGGACGGTGAACGAGAGCGGGGCGGCAGCCTTGAACCCGGTACCGGCGCCGTAGCCGGGCATCGCGCCCTCCCGGTTCGCCGAGAGGTCGTCGGCCTGCTTCTTGGAGTCGTCGCTGCCGCAGCCCACGAGTACGGCGAAGGCGCCCATCGTGACCATCGCCTGACGCCGGTTCATCTGGTACATGGAAGCCCCTTATTTCTCGGAATCGGAAACGGGTTGAGTGAGGGCGGCGGGGCTATCCCTTGACCGCGCCGAGCGTGACACCGGTGACGAAGTAGCGCTGCACGAAGGGGTAGATCCCCAGGATGGGCAGGATGGTGAGCACCACCGTCACCGCCTTGATGTTGGCGGCCACCGTCATGTTCATCGCGTCGGCGCCCACCGACGACGCGCCGGTGGCTCCGGCGATCAGGTTGCGCAGGAAGACGGTCACCGGGAAGAGATCGGACTGGCTCATGTAGAGGAAGGCGGCGAACCACGAGTTCCAGAAGGCGACGGCGTAGAAGAGCACCATCGTGGCGATCACCGCCTTCGACAGCGGCAGCACGATGCGCAGCAGGATGCCGTAGGTGCTCATGCCGTCGATCGCGGCGGCCTCCTCCAGCTCGACCGGCAGCGCCTCGAAGAACGCCTTCATGATCAGAAGATTGAAGACGCTGATGGCGTTCGGCAGGACGATGGCCCAGATGCTGTCCTTCATCCCGAGACTGGTGATCAGGACGTAGTTGGGGATGATGCCGCCGGAGAAGAACATGGTGAAGACGGCGATCCCGATCAGGAACCTGCGCCCCTTGAGGTGCTTCTTGGACAGGACGTAGGCGTAACAGGTGGTCATGAACATCGCGATCATCGTGGCCACGACCGTGTACACCACGGTGTTGCGGTAGTTCGTCCAGAACGTCGGGTCAGAGATCACGTACTCGTACGTCGTGAGGGTGAACCCGCGAGGGATGAGACTGACCTGACCCGAGCGGATGGCGGTCTCGTCGCTCAGCGAACGGGCGACGACGTTGACGAAGGGATACAGCGTCACGATCACGACAGTGGCCAGAACGACGGCGTTGACCGCCTGGAACACCCGGTAGCCCCTGGAGGCGTCCACGGTCACCACAGGCTCGTCCCCACCGTGCGCCGGGAGATGAGATTCGCCGACAGGACCAGGATCAGCCCGATCAGGGCCTCGAACAGGCCGATCGCCGTGGCGTAGCTGAAGTTGTTGGAAACGACGCCCATGCGGTACAGGTACGTGGAGATCACGTCCGCGGTCGGGTACGTCAGCGGGTTGTAGAGCAGCAGGACCTTCTCGAACCCGACCGCCATGAACGCGCCGATGTTCAGGATCAGCAAGGTGACCGCGGTCGGCCGGATGCCGGGGAGGGTCACGTGCCAGGTCTGGCGCCACCGGCCCGCGCCGTCGATCCTCGCCGCCTCGTACAACTGCTCGTCGATGGTGGTGAGCGCGGCGAGATAGAGGATCGTCCCCCAGCCGACGGTCTGCCACATCTCCGAGGAGACGTAGATCGTCCGAAACCACTCCGGCTGCTGCAGGAACGAGATGGGATCGTCGCCCGCCGCGCGCAGGATCTGGTTCACCGGCCCGTCGACCGAGAGCAGTTCTATGACGAGACCGGCCACGACCACGATCGACAGGAAGTGCGGCAGGTAGGAGATCGACTGGACGAACCGCTTGAGGCGCCGCTGCCGCACCTCGTTGATCAGCAGTGCGAGCACGATCGGCATCGGGAAGCAGAACAGCAGGGTCAGGGCGCCGAGCACCAGCGTGTTGGTGAACACCTGCCAGAACGTCGGGTCGTTCAGGAACATCCGCACGTAGCGCAGGCCCGCCCACTCCTCGCCCAGCACGCTGCCACCGGGCTCGAACTTCCGGAAGGCGATCACGTTGCCGATCATCGGCAGATACCGGAATATCGCGAAGAACAGCAATGGGAGGATCGCCAGCGAGTACAGCTGCCAGTCGTGACGCAACGCCTGCCGCCAGGTGCGGCCCGAAGTGCGCTTCCGGTGGACGGGTCCGGGCCTCACCTCGCGCGGATCCTGATTCTCGGGCGAGACGTCGATCGTCCTGGTCGCGCTCACTCTCGAGTCCCCGGCCTCATCCGGTGCCCTTGACGGCTCGGCCCGTCCGGCAGGAGAGGTCTGTGCTCCCCGGGGCCCCTTTCACCGGGCGAACCCATTCGACGCGGAATCCAGGTCGTGGAGTTCCCTTTCTCGCATGCCATCCTTTCGGCCTGCGACGGCGTCACCTGACGCTGCCGGACAGAAGCATCGAAGATCCGGAGACTGAAACTTTCAAGATTTTCTATTAATATTGCGGAAATATAGGCGCCTTACAAAGGCTCGTCAAGGGATCAGTCAGATGACTCTGTCACCTGCGAAGGTCGCGCACGCCTCACCCGCAGCTCAGACATGAGCGGGTCGACGACGTCCCCGCTTCCGAAAAGTTTCAGCCCGATCAGCGAGCCGCTCACCCGGCCTCCCCACCGGCGCACGCCCCCGGCATCGCGGCGGCCGGAAAGACCGCGGCCCCGGCACCGACCGCGGCCGCCCGAAGGCGACCGGGCGGCACGTCAGCCCGGCGAGGGTCCGGTGCTCTCCCTCACGATGAGTTCGGGCTCCACCAGCCGCCGCACCTGGCTCGACCTGCCCGCCATCTGGTCGAGCAACACGTGGAAGGCGTGGCTGCCGACCTCTTCGAAATCCTGCCGGACCGTCGTGAGCGGAGGCCAGAAATAGGCGGACTCCGGCACATCGTCGAAACCCACCACGCTGACGTCCTCGGGAACGCGCCGCCCGGCCTCGCGCAACGCCCGCAGCACCCCCAACGCCATCTGGTCGTTGCCCACGAAGATGGCCGTGACCTCGGAGTCCTGCGCCAGACGCCGGCCGAGCTGGTAACCGGAGCGCGAACTCCAGTCCCCGCGCGACACCTCGGGAACCCGATGCCCCCCGGCCTCCAGCACCTCGCGCCAGCCCTCGACCCGGCCGTTGGCGTCGATCCAGCTCGCCGGGCCCGCCAGATGCCACACCGTCTCATGACCGAGGCTGAGCAGGTGCCTGGTCGCCCTCGCGGCTCCCGCCCGCTGATCCACCGTGACGACGGGAACGGAAAGGCCCGCCCCGGCGTCGACCGCGACCACCGGAATCTTCGACGACAGGTGACGCAGGCCGTCGGCCGCCGACTCGTGCGGCGCGACGATGATGACGCCGTCCACCGACTGGGACTGAAACTGGCGCAGGCTTTCCTCGATCGAGCGACGGGTGAGCATGCTCAGGCTCGCGATGCTCACGGAGTAGTCGTTGAGCCTGGCGGCACGTTCGATGCTGTAGAGGGTCGAGGCCGGGCCGTACAGGGTGGTGTCGATGCTGACCACGCCCAACACCCCGGACCGTCCTGTGGCGAGCTGACGTGCGGCGGTGTTGGGCCGGTAGTCCAGCTCCCGCACCGCGGCCAGCACCCGCTCCCGGGTTTTCGCCTGCACCCGCTCGGGCGCGTTCAGCGTCCGCGACACGGTCATCGCCGACACCCCGGCGAGCGCGGCGACGTCTTCCAGCACCGCGGGCCTGGAACGTGGCAGGCCGTCATTCGATTTCGCCTTCAAAGCAGCTCAACCCCCATGCGGTAACGCTAACAGGACTTCGAGCCTCGCTCCGCTCCGGCCGATGCCGTTCACGCGCCGTCGGCGGTGATGTCCTCCCCCGCTCACCGGCCTTTTGCCCTCTCGGCGGCGAAGGCGCTGGATGATACGGCCAAAAATGGACGGAGATCCTGGAAAACAGTAATCTCGGCGTCAGCTGTCCGCCGGGTTCCCGGAGGAGAGCGGGCGGATCAGGGAAAGGAGTCGTCAGTGGCTCAGAAGGTGGCTCGAAAGACGGTCGGACCGGCGGCCCGATCCCAGGCCGGCACCCGCCGGTCGAACGCGACCGGCTACGTCGCCGCCGCCCTCGCCGCCACCCTGATAGCCGGATCGCTCGGAGCCCTGATCGGCTACAACAGCGGCCGCCCCGACGCCACCCAGAGCGCCATCACCGAGATGCGGGAGGCGGAGGCCAAGCGAGACGCCCAGCAGATCACCGAGCTGACCACCCTGGCGCGCACAAGTGCCGACGACCTGAACAAGGTCCTGGCCGGGCTCGCCGAGGCACTCCCGGTGGACGGGGCCTCCGACGCGCCACCGGCGACGCAGGAGCGGGTCGACGACTGGCAGCGGATCCTCCGCGAGACCGCGGAAAAGCACGCTCCCACCCCCTCGGGAGCGACCGGGACCAACGTGGCGCGCGGCGGGCTCCGCAGCGCGGTGAACGCCCTGGTCACTGCGGTCGACACCTACGCGGCCGGCCTGCGGCTCCCCGAGGGGTCCCGCAAGGACCTCCTCGACCTCGCCGCACGCCAGCGCTCCACCGCCGTCACGGTGTGGTCCGTCGCGGCCACCCAGCTCGACCAGCTCAACGTCGACGCCGGCAACGGCCACCAGCACACCTACCTGACGAGCACTCCCGGAGACGGCGCCATCACCTCGGACGGCGTCCCGGAGGGCCAGCACGACGACTGAGCGACGAACTCCTCCTGGCCGCCCAGGACGGGGCGGCCAGGAGGAGTCGCGCTCCCGGCCGGGCCACCCTGAAACTTTCAGTACCGAGCCGACTCCCCCGCGAAGCGGGGAGACGAGGTCGGCCCGTGGCTCCGGCCGCCGGGGAAGCGCAGGTGACGCACGGAGTGGCCACCGGCCCGCGATGACCGCGAGAGCCATGCGGAACACCGGCCGCGCGTCAGGGACTCCGGGAATCTCGCACCTCTCTTGACGGCCGTGACGCCGATGCCAACACTTGGCACACATCCGCCTTCCCGCCTGTGAGGTTCCAGGCATCCGGCGGAAACATCAGCGCCATCAGCATCCGTCGCGCGTTCGTGGACCTATCGTCCGTAACGAGAGGTACCCCCCCGTGAACAGACCCGCCAGCCCTCCCCCGCGACGCGTGCGCCGCCGTACCGGCGCCGCCTGCGCGGCAGCCGTCGCGCTGCTGCTCGCGTTGTGCCAGTCACTGGTGGCCGCCGGCCCGGCCGCCGCCGCGACGATCGACACCAGTGCCTGGTATCTCCTGGTGAACCGGCACAGCGGCAAGGCCATCGACGTCCTCGACCTCGCCACCAACGACGGCGCCCCCCTCGTCCAGTGGTCCCGCAACGACGGCGCCTGGCAGCAGTGGCAGTTCGTCGACTCCGGTGGCGGCTACTACCGGTTGCGCTCCCGCCACAGCGGCAAGGTCATCGACATCGCCTCCCGCTCCACCGCCGACGGCGCCAACGTCGTGCAGTGGAGTGACAACAACGGCACCAACCAGCAGTTTCGCGTCGTCGACAGCGACGCCAACCATATCCGCCTGATCAACCGCAACAGCGGCAAAGCCCTCGAGTCCTGGGAATGGTCCACCGCCGACGGCGGCCGCATCTCCCAGTACACCGACCTCAACGGCGCCAACCAGCAGTGGCAACTCGTGAGGATCGGCGGCACCGACCCGGTCCCCGGCGACGCCAAGCAGATGGAGAAGCTGAACCGCGGCCTGATCAGCGTGCGCTCCGGCAACGGCAACCTGGTCTCCTGGCGCCTGCTGGGCACCGAATCCCGCGACACCACGTTCAACGTCTACCGGGGCGGCACCCAGATCGCCGGCGTCACCAACTCCACCAACTACCTGGACCAGGGCGCCTCGGCCGACGCCTCGTACACGGTGCGCGCCGTGGTCGGCGGCACCGAACAGGCGGACTCGGAGACCTCGCTGCGCTTCGGCAACGGCTACCTGGACGTGCCGATCAGCCCGCCCAGCGGCGCCCACACGGCCAGTGACGCGAGCACGGGCGACCTGGACGGCGACGGCAGGCTGGACCTGGTGCTCAAGTGGGAGCCCAACGACGCCAAGGACAACTCCCAGTCGGGAACCACCAGCCCGGTCTACATCGACGGGATCAAACTCGACGGCACCCGGCTGTGGCGGATCAACCTGGGCCGCAACATCCGCGCCGGCGCCCACTACACCCAGTTCCAGGTGTACGACTACGACGGCGACGGCCGGGCCGAGGTGGCGATGAAGACCGCCGACGGCACGGTCGACGGCCGCGGCACCACCATCGGCAACGCCGGCGCCAACCACGTCAACTCCTCCGGATACATCTTGGCCGGTTCCGAGTACCTGACGATGTTCAACGGCCAGACCGGCGCGGCGATGTCGACCGTCAACTACGAGCCGCCACGCGGCACCGTCTCCTCCTGGGGCGACAACTACGGCAACCGGGTGGACCGGTTCCTGGCGGGCACCGCCTACCTGGACGGACGGCGGCCGAGCCTGATCATGGCGCGCGGCTACTACACCCGATCGGTCATCGTCGCCTGGGACTTCCGCAACGGCTCGCTGACCCGCCGCTGGACGTTCGACTCCAACTCCTCGGGCAACGGCGGCTACGCCGGGCAGGGCAACCACAGCCTGTCCATCGCCGACGTGGACGCCGACGGCAGGCAGGAGATCATCTACGGCTCGGCCACGATCGACGACAACGGCGTCGGCATGTACCGCACCGGCTTCGGGCACGGCGACGCGTTGCACGTGGGCGACCTGATCCCGAGCCGGTCGGGCCTGGAGGTGTTCACCATCCACGAGGCGGGTGACCAGCCCGCGGCCGACGTGCACGACGCCCGCACCGGGCAGGTCATCTGGCAGCGTCCGGGCAACGGCGGCGTGGAGGGACCCGGCCGCGGCGTGGCCGCCGACATCTACGCGGGCAGCCCGGGAGCGGAGTTCTGGGGCGCGGGAACCAACATGGGCAACCTGTACAACTCCTCCGGGGCCTCGGTCGGCCGCACTCCCTCCTCTGCCAACTTCCTCGCCTGGTGGGACGGCGACCCGGTCCGCGAACTGGTGGACGCCACCCGCATCGACAAGTACGGCACCGGCGGGGACACCCGGCTGCTGACCGCCTCCGGGGTGCACTCCAACAACGGCACCAAGTCCACCCCGTCCCTCTCGGGCGACCTGCTCGGCGACTGGCGCGAGGAGGTCATCTGGCCCACTTCGAACAACACCGCGCTGCGGATCTACAGCACGCCGACCGTGACCACCACCAAGATCCACACCCTGCTGCACGACCCGCAGTACCGGGTCGCCCTGGCCTGGCAGAACACCGCCTACAACCAGCCGCCGCACCCGGGCTTCTTCATCGGCGACGGCATGTCCACCCCGCCGCAGCCGAACATCTACCTGCCCTGATCCTTCGCCCCGTCGGACCCGACCTCCGTGGTCCGGCCCCCGGCACCGCCTGACACCGGGGGCCGGACCACGGACCGAGGAGCGGGTGCCCGCCTTGGCGGCCACCCGCTCCCCGCTGCTCCACGAAACAGCATGAAAGACTCGATCGGGATCACCGGCCGTCGACGTGGCGGCGGGCTGCTGTCCTGCGACGCCGCCCACCACCGGCAGACCTACCGCGTCGCCGTCGAGATCGGCATCCACCCACCGCGCCACGCGCGGCACCCCTACTCGAAGAGGGACGGGTCTCCTGTGCCCCGGCGGAGGACCTCGGGCTCGTCCTGCGAGAGATCGACGACCGTTGTCGGGACGGCGCCGCACTCGCCGGAGTCGATGACGGCGTCCACCGCGTGGTCGAGCCTCTCCTTGATATCCCAGCCCAGTGTCAGGGGCTCGGCCTCGTCGGGCAGCAGCAGCGTGCTCGACACCAGCGGTTCGCCGAGCTCGGCCAGCAGCGCCTGCACGACAACGTGATCGGGGATCCGGACTCCGACCGTCTTCTTCCGGGGGTGCAGCAGCCGCCGCGGCACCTCCTTGGTCGCGGGCAGGATGAACGTGTAACCGCCGGGGGTCGCCGCCTTGACCGAGCGGAACAGCGCATTGCTCACATGCACGAACTGACCGAACTGCGCGAAGTCCCTGCAAACCAGGGTGAAGTGATGGTCACTTCCGAGGTCGCGGATCTCTCTGATCCGGTCGATGCCCTCCTTGTTGCCCAGCCGGCAACCCAGCGCGTAGCCCGAGTCCGTCGGATACGCGATCAGCCCGTCCGCACGCAGAAGATCGACCACCTGCCCGATGAGCCGGGGTTGGGGACTGCTCGGATGCACATCAAAGTATTTCGCCACCCCCTGAGCTTAGAAGCGGAAGCCGCCCCGCACGACACACGAGCCCCTGAACATGACACGCGTGCCTCCAGGAGCGGCCCGAGGTCGGTCGACCGCCGAGGCGGTGTCGGGCCCGGCGGCACCGCAGTGCCCGGCCAGGCCGGTCATCCTCACGCGAGCCTCGTACGGACGCTCAGGTGAAACGCCGGTAGGTGATGGGGTGCGCGCCGGCCACCGACTGGATCTTGACGTGGTCTCCCGGCTTCGGGGCGGCGATCATCATGCCGTCGCCCATGTAGACGCCGCAGTGGCTCGCCGGATAGCCGAAGAAGACGATGTCGCCCGGCTGCGGCGGACCGGTGATCGGCTTGCCGCTCGCCTGGTATCCGGCGGCGGTGTTGTCTCCGATCTTGATTCCCGCCTCGTTCATCGAGACGTGCACCAGGCCGCTGCAGTCGAACGCGTCGGGGCCGTCCGCGCCCCAGACGTAGGGCTTGCCGATGTGGCTCCTCGCGGCGGCCACGATGTCGGCTCCGGTGCCGTCGCCGGTCACCGTGTACGGGATCGTCCGGCCTCCTCCACCGCCGCCGCCCGAGTCTCCGGTGTGGCTCCCGGAAGGCGACCCCCCGCCGTTACCCTGCCCGCCTCCCCCGCCTCCCCCGCCGCCCTGCGAGCCGGGTTCAGTACCGGCGAGCGTGGTGGTGCGGGACTCGTCCCCCTCGGCCACCGGCACCCACGGGGTGAGGCGCCCGGGGCCGGGGACGAAGTTCTGCTCTCCCGCGGCCGGGATGGCGGAGAACACCGTGGCGTCGCCGAGGTGTTTGTCGATCTCACGCCGCGCGGTGGACAGCGCGGTCTCGGCCGAGTCGACGTGCCCCCGCACGAGGAACACCGCCCTCCCGACCTCCTCGCCGATGCCCGGTTTGAGCTGCTCCGGAGTGGCGTGCGGGTTGCGACGCCGGTATTCCGCCACCCGGGTCAGCAGGTCGTCGCAGACACGCTCGGCGTTCGTCCTCGCCGTCTCGACGGCGTCGGCGGCGGCCTCCAGGGAGGTCGCGCAGTCGCCCATCGTGTCTCGCAGGGAGGCGCCCGCACTGTTGTAGCGCCGCATGTACGCCACGAAGGCGTCGGCGGAGGCCCCTTTCCAGGCGGTGTCCACCTGGTCGACCGCCTTCTTCAGGAGCGTGAACGGCTCGGCGGACGAGCCGGCCGCCCTACGCCACCGGGTGGCGATCGCCCGGATCGCGGCGGGGTCCCCGTCCGTCCTCTTCACCAGCGCGGCCAGGGCCTGCCCTCCGGGCAGCGCCGCCACGGCGTTCATGTCGGTCATAGGGCGGGCAGGTGGTTACCGGTGTTCCGCTCGGCCCTGGTCACGTTCTCCTCGATGGTGTCGAGGGCACGCTCGACGCCGTCAAGGCGGCTCTTCACCGTGCCCAGCTCCCTGTCGGCGTACCCTTCGACCCTGCCGATCGCGTCGGCGAGCTCCTGGGCACCTGCCATGGTCCCGAAGATCGAGGAACTCGCGCCGCCCTTGGCCGGGAAGTCGTCGCCGACGCCGGCGAGTCTTCCCCCCTGGGTGTTCACCGTGACGCGCAGCTTGGCCAGCGCCTCGCGGTTCAGGTCGAATCTTCCCACCGGAGCCGGCTCCCCTCCGCGGTCGCCGGGAGACCGACTGCCCGGACGACGATCTGGCTCGTTGGCCGGTTGCCTGCCCACCGTCCGGCCATGTCTACCAAGAGGCGATCTTATCCGCGCAACAACGATCATCGCAGCACAAAAGCACATCCGTCATCTCGGGTCACCGCCCGCGATACGAACGCCCCGGACGCCCACCGGGAAAAGAGGCGGGCGTCCGGGGCGTTCGGAAGGGGTCAGACCTGCCGGGCGATGCCCTTCTCGACCGCCTCGATGATTCGAGGCCGCAGCTCGGAGCAGCTGATGATCGCGTCCACCGAGCCGACGTCGACCGCCCGCTGGATGCTGTGCACGCGGTCGAACTCGGTGGCCACCTCGGTCAGCTTCTCGGCCCGCACCGACGAGCGCAGCTCGGCCAGCTCGGCGGCGAGCGCGGCCCGGGTGGCGGCCGGCGCCTCCGCGACGCGGGCGGCGAGCGCGAGCACCCTGGGGTCGTTGCCGGTCCGCTTGTCGACGTCTCGCGCGAAGACCACCGCGGCGGCCGGGGCGCCGCCGAGCACCGAGGCGAACGAGCCCTCGACCGCGAGCACGGTCAGGTTCGGGTTGAGCGCCTTGGAGAACACCACGAACGCGCCGCCGTGATAGCGCGAGATCACGCAGAACACGATCGGGCCCTTGAAGTTCACCACCGCGCGGCCGATCTCCGCGCCGTACTCCAGCTGCAGCTTGCGCATCGACTCGGGTGAGCCGTCGAACCCCGACAGGTTGGCCAGCACGACCAGCGGACGGTTCCCGCTCGCGGCGTTGATGGCCCGGGCGGTCTTCTTGGACGACCGGGGGAACAGGGTGCCCGCGGTGTAGGTGTCCGGGCCGTCGGTGGGCGGGAATCCGCGGCGCGGCACGGACCGCGACTCGATGCCCAGCAGGCACACCGGCCGGCCTCCGAGGTGGACGTCCCAGACCGCGGCGGTGTCGGCGTCGGCCATGCCCGCCCACCGCTCCAGCACCGGGTGGTCCTGATCGGACAGCGCGCGCATGACCGTGCGGATGTCGAACGGCTTCTTACGGTCCGGGTTGAACTCGGCGGAGAAGATCTGACCCACCGTCGTGAAGTCGCTGTCCGGCACGGCGTGCGGGAACGTCGACACGTCGCGGTCCACCGGGTCGCCGGTGATCGCCTTGCGCGGCCCGCTCTCCCCCGGCGCGACGTAGCTGTGGTCGTAGTGCGACATCAGGATCTCCCGCGCGCCGCGGATGTCCGGCGCCCAGTACTGTGCCTGGCCGTTCGGGCCCATGATCCGGTCGTAGCCGCCGATGCCGTGGTTGTCCTCGGCCGACACGCCGCCGGAGAAGTCGAGCGACTGCTTGCCGGTCAGCACCATCGCGGAGTCCGGCGTCATCACCAGGATGCCCTTGGTGTGCATGAGCATCGTGGCCTCGGCGTTCCAGTACGGCTGGGCACCGACGTTGATGCCCGCGACCACGATGTTGATCTCACCGCCGTCCTGGGTGAAGGTCACGATCCGCTTCAGCGCGGCCGCCACCCAGTCCATGTTCTCGGTGCCGGACGACATCGAGATCCGGGCGCCCGCGGAGAGCGCGAACCACTCCAGCGGCACCCGCATCCGCTCGGCGAGGTCGAGCGCGGCGATCACCCGTGCGCACTCGGGCTCCGACAGCGCGCCGAGTGCCTTCGTCGGGTCGCCCAGCAGCACGACGCGGGTCATGCCCTCCGGGTGGCGCGGCGTGGGCGTGCTGACGACACCCGCGACGAGCGCGGCGCCGTTGCGCCCCTTGGGCCGGTTCACCGGCACCAGCCTCGCGTACTCGTCCAGGTCGTACTCGGTGAAGGAGCCGAACGGCCCGGCGAGCATGTCGGTCAGCTCGTACGGGTGGTGCGTGCCGCGGCTGTGCGCGCGCAGCACCTCCTGGCGGTAGTCGTCCAGCGGCTCGACGGGCTCGGTCGGCGGCGGCACGATGGACAGCCGCACCCCGGAGCCCACGTCGTAGCCGATCCGGACGGCGATGTCGACGAGCTCGCCGGTGACGCCGTCGCGGCGCCTGCCCAGGAACAACACCTCCTCCAGGCCCGCGCCCGCCGTCGTCGGCAGCACGCGCTTCGCCACGGTGTTCAGGTCGTCCGGCGAGAGATCGTTCGGCGGCCACACGTAGATGACGATCCGGTTCGTGGCGGACGTCTTCGCGCCGGGCTTCTTGGCCCGGCGGATCGCGTCGAGGCAGGTGGCCAGCACGTTCTCGGCCGCGGGCAGCGCGACGAGTCCTCCCTCGTCGTCGCGCAACGGGGTCAGGTCGCGGACCTGCCCCAGGGCGACGAGGCGCTCGTCGGACGGGTTCTGCCGCGCCGAGGCCCGGAAGAGGTAAATCTCCTCGTCGGGCGCGGGCAGCCGGGTGAGGTCGAAGTCGCGCAACCGCTCCAGCTGCATGCGCTCGGCGATGCGCGGGTGCAGGCCGCGCAGCAGCCGCTCCTCCACGAAACCGTCCGCGGACGGCCGGAAGGTGAAGTGGTGGTGCATCACGGCGCCGCTGTCGCCCGTGACGGTCGCGGCGATGCGGCCGATCCGGTGCGACGGCTGCTGCGCGGCCATGACCTCGCGCAGGCGCGCGGCCATCTCCTCGGGGTCCTCGGGAGCGTCCGGCCAGGTCAGGTAGATGTCGGCCACCAGCTCGCCGGCACCGGCGAACTCGTCGACCGCCTTGACGGCCTCGGCCAGCGCCAGGAAGTCGACCGCGGTGGCCACGACGCGGCCCTCACCGCTCGTGGTGCGGTGGTCGGCGACGACGAACGTGCAGCCCGCCACCTTGCTCGTCCGGATGCCGCTGAGCGCGCGGTTGCCGTAGTAGCGGCGGATCAGCACCTCGAGCAGCGGCACGGGGTCCACGTCCTCGCGGCCGATCCGCTGGCCGACCAGCCGGACGAGCGGCTCGGCGCTGGCGACCATGGCGGAGATCCGCTCGGCGCGGTCGGGCGAGTCCGGGTGCTGGTCGAGGTGGCGCAGGTGCTTGCGTACGGCCGTGTAGACCTTGGCGCGGGTGCGGCGCAGCAGTGGCTGGACGAACCAGGCGAACACCACGCCGCGCGCCAGGTCCGCGACGGCCGGGAACCTGATCTGGGTGGCGGCGATCAGGTGCTCCAGCACCACGCCGACGGCGACGCGGTCGGCCTGGGCGGGCGGGGCCTCCTTGGCCCACTGGCGCAGCAGGGTCGTCACCACGGCGACGTCGGCGGAGGCGCGCCGCTGGGCGAGGAAGATTCGGAAGACCGCGTCCTCCAGCTGCGGCGTGCGCTCCAGGCCTTCGACGCCGTAGCGGGACAGCACGTGCGTGAGCCGCTGCTGGAAGTTCTCCGACAGCCCGGACCGGTCGGGGTCGAGGTACTGCAGGTAGGTGTGGAAGTACTCGCGAGGGCTGTGCACCGAGGAGTCGGGCTTGGACTCCTCGCCGGCGGGCCGGTTGCGGCTCAGCTCGCTCAGGTCGGCGAACAGGTGCAGCAGCTCGACCTCACCGGCCGGCTCGTGGTCGCCCTTCGCGACAAGCTCGGCGCGCGCGGCGAGGTAGCCGGTGAGCAGGCGCTTCTCGTCCTGCGGGTCGACGTCGAACCCCAGCAGGAGGCCGCGCAGGTCCTGCAGGCCACGCGCGGCCCGCTCGGCCGCGGGCACGTCCACCGGCTCCGGCGGCAGGTCCAGCTCGATCTCCCGCACCTCGGCGACGGGACCGGCCGCGCCGTCGCCCAGCGGTTCCAGGCGGAGCAGGCGGGCGCCCGCCTCCACCTGGCTGCCGACCGAGACCGCGAGCTCCCGTACGCGTCCGCGGAACGGCGCGCGCAGCACGGTCTCCATCTTCATGCTCTCGACCACGAGCAGCGGCGCGCCGGCCTCGACCTCGTCGCCCGGCTGCAGCGGCGTGGCCACCACGAGCGCCGGCACGGGCGAGCGCACGATGCCGCCCTCGTCGCGGCTGATCCGGTGGGTGACGCCGTCGACCTCGACCAGGTGGATCGGGCCGTGAGTGCTCGTGACGACCTTGAAGCGGACGCCGTTCACGGTGATCTGGCCGCTGTGCTCGTCGAAGCGCTCGATGTCGACGTCGGCCGTGTGCCGCAGGCCGCCCGCCGAGATGCCGACGCGGAACCGGTGGCCGCCGGTGCGCGCGACCTGGACGCGGTAGCCGACGTCGCGGAGCTTGAGTTCCAGCGCGCGGCCGCTCTCGTGCTGCGACTGCGGGCGGCCGCCGTGCGCGGCGGCCAGGAATCGCTGCCGCGTCACGGCCTCCTCGTCCTCGTACGCCTCGACGGCGGCGGCGATCAGCGCGATCGCGGAGTGCCGGTGTGACACGAGGGCGCCCCGGGCGCGCACGCGATCGATCCAGCCGGTGTCGGCCGAGCCGTCGATCACCTCGGGCTCGTCGAGCAGCATGCGGACGAAGCCCTTGTTCGTCACACCGCCCTCGATGATGACGGTCGTCTGCGTCATCGCGCGACGCAGGCGGGCCAGTGCCTCGGTACGGTCACGGCCGTGTGCGATGATCTTGGCGATCATCGAGTCGAAGTCGGCGGGGATCGTGTCGCCCTCGCCGAACCCGGTGTCCACCCGGACGCCGGGACCGCTGGGCAGCGCGAGCCGCGCGATCCTGCCGGGTGAGGGCGCGAAGTCGCGGTCGGGGTCCTCGGCGTTGAGGCGCGCCTCGACGGCGTGCCCCCACTCCTCGGGGGCCTCGCCCTCCAGCCTGCCGCCCGCCGCGACGTGCAGCTGGGCCTTCACCAGGTCGACGCCGGTGGTGATCTCGGTGATCGGGTGCTCGACCTGCAGGCGCGTGTTGACCTCGAGGAACGCGAACAGCCGCTCGCCGGGGTGGTAGAGGAACTCGACGGTGCCCGCGCCCTTGTAGTCCACCGCGAGCACGAGCCGCTCGGCCGCCGCCTTCAGCTCGGCGACCTGCGTGGCGTCGAGGACCGGCGAGGCGGACTCCTCGATGATCTTCTGGTTGCGCCGCTGCACGGAGCAGTCGCGCACGCCCAGCGCCCACGCGGTGCCCTGGCCGTCCGCGATGACCTGTACCTCCACGTGACGGGCGCCCGTCACCAGGCGTTCCAGGAACACGACGCCGCTGCCGAACGCGCGCGCCGCCTCCTGGCGCGTCAGCTCGTAGGCCAGGGTCAGCTCGTCGGGGCCGGAGATCATCCGGATGCCGCGGCCGCCGCCGCCCGCGGTCGCCTTCAGCATCAACGGGTAGCCGATCCGCTCCGCCGCCTCCTTCGCCTCCTCCAGCGTCTCCACCGGGCCGCGGCTCCACGGCGCGACGGGCACACCGACCTCTTCGGCGATCAGCTTCGAGCCGATCTTGTCGCCCAGTTTGCGCATCGCATCGGCACCCGGGCCGACGAACGTCACGCCGATCTCGGCGCACAGGTCGGCGAACGCCGGGTCCTCGGCCACGAAGCCCCAGCCGACCCAGGCCGCGTCCGCGCCGGTCTCGACCAGGGCCTTTTTGAGGACCGCGTGGTCCAGGTAGGGCCGGTTCGCGGCGGGCCCCAGGTCGTAGGCGATGTCCGCCTCGCGGACAAACGTGGCCGTCCGGTCGGAGTCGGTGTACAGGGCGACGGTCTCGATCCGTGTTCCCGTCTCCGCGGCTAGGTCCTGAACGGCGTAGATGAGCCGCATGGCGGCTTCACCGCGGTTGACGATGGCAACACGACTGAACACTGAGCGAACCTTTCGAAGCGGTGAACACGGCGGCCGTCCCCGCCCCGATCGTGGTACATACTCCCGGTCGTTCCCCGCCCCCGGAAATGGCGGGGACTGAGCGTCTTTCGCGGCCGGAGTTGTGAGGCTCGCACAAACGTACCCGCCGGGGTGGCGTGGCATGCGACCGACATGATCCCTGACTCGGACTTCCCGGCCACGCGGCTCAGCGGTTGTGCTCTTCGCGGGGGCGGTTCAGCAGCAGGTCGGCGGCGCGGGCGAGGACCTGGGCCCGGGTCCGGTCGCCGTGGTCGGCGGCGAGAAAGTGCTCGCCGATCGCCACGCAGAAGGCGAGCATGCTGCGGGCCTCGACCTCGTCGGGGTCGGAGCAGAAGGTGCCGATCAGTTCTCGCAGCAGCGCCATGCGCCGGTTGTCCACCCGTCGCAGGCGCTCGGCGACCTCCTCGTCGCGCCGGGCCCAGTCCCGGATCGCGAGGTCGATGGGGAGCAGGCGGCCGCTGGAGAAGGTGAGGACGCCCGCGCGCCGGATCTTGTCCCTCGGGTCGCCGCCCTCGCGCTCGATGCGGTCGAGCACCTCGTCGGTGCTCTCTCGCTCCCAGGCGTCCAGTATCGCCTTCAGCAACGCGTCACGGTCGGCGAAGTAACCGTAGAACCCCCCTTTGGTGACGCCGAGCCTTTTCGCCAGCGTCTCGACGCGGACGGCGTCGGGACCGCCGGCGGCGAGCGCCAGCAGCCCCTCCTCGACCCACCTGTCACGCGGCGTGCGAGTCGCGCCCACGATGTTGTCCCACCTCACTTCTCTGTTCGTATATACGCCACCGTATAAATAAGTTAGCCTCGCGTTATACGGTAGCGTATATACGAATGGAGACAGCGAGACATGACCGTCGGCCTCGTCGACCGTGCCGTGGGGACGCACAGCGTCCCCGAATCCGTCCGCGCTCTCAGCTCGCTTTCCCGCATCGACTACGTCGACCTCTTCACCCTCTCCACGGACGCGGACGCGACACCTGAGCAGTGGGCCCGTGCGATGTTCGGTGACGTGCCCAGCATCGCCGAGCTGCTGATCTGGCGTGTTCTCCTCGGTTTCCGGCTCAGCCCGGGACGGTCACCGGACACCGTGGCCGGATGGTGGATCGGTGAGCGCGGCGAGGACTGGATCCGGCTTGAGGCCGCCTCCTGGTTTCTGAGCGGCAACCTCCTCGTGCGGACGGCCGAAGGGCGGGTGTCGCTGGGGACCTTCCTGCGCTACGACCGGAGCCTGGCCCACACCGTGTGGCCTCCGCTGTCCGCCGTCCATCGCCTGCTGGTGCCCGGGGTGCTGCGCACCGCCGCGGCGAAGCTCACTCGCGCCGGGCGCCCGCCGCGGCCGACCGGCGAGGCCGGCCGAGTATGAGACCGGCGGGGCCCGGGGTGCCGGCGAGACGGGGCTCTCGCCTCCGGCACGACCCTCCCCGCGGGCCTCGGGCGCGACGGTGAGGCACGCGCGAGGCCCGCCGCCACCGCCTTCGCGGTCATCACCGAGGCCGCCCGCGGCGAGGTTCGTCACGAGGTGACGAGCTCCGCGGCGAGGTCCGAGGCTCGTTGCGTGGTGAGCCGCCCGTCGGCGACCACGACGGTGATCGCGCGTTCCAACCGGCCTGGGACGCTCAGGGGCGCGTCCCAGGCCAGAGCCGGTCCGACACCCGGGTACTCGGCGACGCGAACGAACCACGGGTCGAGCCCGAGGGTCTGCACGAACAGCAGGCTCCAGTCGTCACAGATGAGCGCGAGCCAGGGCGAGAGGCCACCGTGCACGGCCCGCTCGCCGGAGGCGCCGTCGGTGAAGACGTCCAGCCCGGTGGAGTCCTTGGGCGCCCGCCAGAAGAATCCCCCGTAGCCGGCGCCGGCCCTGCCCTTGCAGGCCGAGCTCTGGATCGACAGCGGCGCACCGGTCCGGTTGTCCAGCGTGAAGGCGACGTCCAGCGCCCAGGCGCCGGGCAGGACGCGGGTGGTGAGGGTCCGTTCCTCCACGGCCAGGACGGTGCCGTCCGGTCCGACCCAGTCGAGGCTCTCGGCGAAGCCTCCGTGCACGGGACGCAGGGAGCGCCGCCGCTGGCGCCCGTGGTTGGGCAGGATCCGCGGGCCGGTGCCGGGTACGTAGGTGGAGCCGCCCCAGAAGTTGACCCCGTTGACATCGGAGATCGCCACGCTCGCCCCGAAATGGTGCACGTGGTCGGCGGGCCGGCTCTCGGTCACGACCGTTCCGCCAAGGGTGAGGACCGGATGCAGGTGGGGGCGCGGCGCGTCCGTCGGCTGCAGGTCGCCCCGCTGGAGGTAGGTCGCGACCTGCCGCGAACCGGCCCTCAGCACCGTCTCGGGCCAGACCGCCTTTGGTCCGGTCGCCGCCTGGGAGCCGGGTCCGCCGGGGAAACCGAGCTCCGAGAGGGTTTTCAGCTCGGCCGCCGCGCGCGCGGCCAGACCTTCGATGCCCGGCAGTACCAGCCGGGACGGCTCAATGCGGAAGCCGTCGACGGGCAGCGGATCGGGAGCGCGCCGGATCTCGTCGAGCAGCCGGGTGAAGCCCCCGGTCCGCTCCAGCGGCACCAGCAACTCCTCCCCCTCCCTGATGTGCGCCAGGAGGTTGCCGAGCAGATCGACCCGGTCGAAGCCGGTGCGGACACCGTCCACCTCGATCTCGTCGAGGGTGTAGAAGAGCAGGGCAGAGCGCCTCTCGCCGTGCAGGTGCAGGTAGGGCTCGGTCCTGCGGTCGCCGCACAGGCTCACGGTGATCGCGATGACGGTGCCGTCGGCGAGGCGGAGCCGCGCGCTGGAGGTGTCGTCGCAGGAGATCTCGTTGGCCCGGTACAGCTCCAGCTCGACGCCCTCGACTGAGGAGGCCGTGTCGGCCCCCGCGACGGCCAGCGCGGTGGCCGTCGCGTGCGCGAACGGATTGGTGAGCGCGCCGTCCATGACGTCCACACCGTCCAGCCTGCGGTGTCCCGCCCAGGGGGCGCGCGAGTAGTAGGTGAACGGGCGTGTCCAGGATCCGGCGACACCGATGCCCCGAAGTGGTTCGCCCAGCGCTCCGGCCGCGGCGGGAACGGCGGCCGAGCCGAGCGACTGGAAGCCCACCTGGCAGGCGAGCCCCGTCTCCGCCACGGCGGCGGAGATCCGCTCGAACTCCTCCACCGACGGCGCGGGCGGTTTTTCCAGCAGCACGTGCGCGCCGGCCCGCAGGGCCGCGACGGCGAGCGGAGCGTGGGTGTGGATCGGCGTCGCGATCACCGCGACCTCCGCACCGGTCTCGGCAATCAGCGACGGCAGGTCCGCCGAGAACGGCACGTCGAGGCCGGGCGAGGGCGGCAGGGTGTCGCATACCCCGGCGAGCTCGGCCCGGCCCGCCGCGGCGAGCCGCCGGACGTTCGCCAGGTGGTTCCTGCCGTAGCCGTGCACTCCGGCGACCACCACTCGTACGGGCTTCACGACGCCCACCTCGTCGGTGCCCCGGTCGCCCGCAGCTCCGGCCCGCTGATCTCCACCGGGAAGGGCGGGGCGAGCAGCCCGAGGTCGGTCAGTGCGGCCTCCTCCACCCTCTCCACCATCGCGGGGTGGTGCAGCGCGAGGGCGAGCTGGCCCGACAGCTCGGTGAGCAGGTGCGGATAGACGGGGACGCCGAAGGCGCGGGCGAGCTCGGCGATCCGCAGGAACGGCGTGATACCGCCGACCCGCACCAGGTTCGGCTGGACGACGTCGCAGGCACCCCCGGTCAGCAGGTCGCGGAACCCGTGGACGGTGGCGACGTTCTCACCGACCGCGATCGGGACGGCGACGTTGCGCCGCAGTTCCACATGGGCGGCCAGGTCGTCGGCGGGCAGCGGTTCCTCGATCCAGAACAGGTCGTAGCGCTCCAGTGCCCGTAGCGCGACGCGGGCCCGGTGCAGATCCCAGCGCTGGTTGGCGTCGACCATCAGCAGCCGGTCGGGGCCGATCACCTCACGGACCGCCGCCACCCGCTCGACGTCCTCGGCCGGCGAGGGGCGCCCGACCTTGATCTTGACCGCGGTGTATCCGGCGGCGACCCATCGCCGGGCCTGCGCCCGGAGTTCCTCCAGCGGGTAGTGGAGGTTGACTCCGCTGCCGTAGACGGGGACGCTCTCGCGCCGCGCGCCGAGGATCTCGACCAGCGGTCGCTCCCCGCAGCGCAGGTCCCAGAGGGCGAGATCCACCCCGGCCAGGGCGATCGGGACGATCCCGGCCCGGCCCGCCTCACCGAGGTGAGCCGACAGCCGGTCCCACACCAGCTCCGGATGCGGCGGCAGGCCGATCACCGCCTCGCGGATGTCGTGCTCCAGCAGTGCCCTGATCGCCTGGGCCCCGATCTGTGGCGTCCACGCCATCCCGGTGCCGCGCCGCCCGTCGTCCAGTGTGACCGTGACCAGCAGTACGTGGTTGTGAGAGACGTCCGGGCCCCAGGGCCGGGTGAGGGGTACCGACCGTGGCGTGACCGTCAAGTCCTTGATCATGACGCTACCAGGGCGAGCCCCGACTTGATCAGCGCCTCCAGCTCGGCCTCGTGCTCGGGCGCGACGGGCACCAGTGGCGGCCGGACCTCACCCGCGTCCAGCCCGCGCAGCCGCACCCCGGCCTTGACCAGCGACACCGCGTAGCCCGGAACCCTGGAACGCAGCCGCACCAGCGGCGCGTAGAACTCGGCGATCAGCCGCTCGTCGCCGTTCAGGTAGGCGTTGGCGATCTCGGGCGCGAAGCAGAACACCGCGCTGGAGTACAGGCCGACGCCGAGCGCCCGGTAGGCGGGCTGGGTCAGCTCGGCGGTCGGCAGCCCGTTGAAGAACAGGAAGTCCGGGTGGGTCTCCCGGACGGCCAGTACGATCCGCTGCATCCGGTCGATGTCGCCGAGGCCGTCCTTCAGCCCGACGACACCGGGGATCGCGGCCAGCTCGACCGCCGCCTCCGGTTCGAGCGCGATCGGCCCGCGCTGGTAGATGATCACCGGGAGTTCGGCGGCGATCGCCCGTACGTAGGCGGGGAAGCCGGGCCCCTGGACGAGGTAGGGCGGCATGAGCAGCAGCCCGTCGGCGCCCGCCTCCCTGGCGGCCCGCGCCTGGGCGAGTGCCGCGCCGATCGGCCCGCCCGCTCCGGCGAACACCGGGACGGCCCCGGCCGCCGCCTCCACCGCCACCCGGACGACCTCGGCGTGCTCGGCCTGCGACAGCGCGGTGAACTCGCCCGTCCCGCAGGCGGCGAACACGCCGCCCGGCCGGTGCTCAAGGCCTCGCCGGACGTGGTCGGCCAGCACGCCGGGCGCGAGGTCGCCGTCCGGGCCGAAGGGGGTGACGGGGAAGAAGAGGACACCGTCGAGATTCATGATCAGGGTCTCTTTCTGCAGAGTCAGGAGAGTTCGGTGCGCCAGCCGCGCTTGGCGGTCCAGCCGAGCAGCCGCTCGGCCTTGGCGGAGGAGAAGGCGGGGGCGGTACCGGTCAGATGGGCGGCGAACGTCTTCGTCTCCGGCATGACGGCCGGCAGCAGTTCGGCCAGCGGCTCGCGCGCCAGGGCGTCGCCGGCGCCGGCGAAGAAGACCTCGCCGTTCGTCTCCAGCAGGGGGAGCCTGGTGAGCAGTGTGTCGACGAAGTCGCCGGCGTCGCGGGCGTCGAGGTAGTTGAACAGGGAGGCTCCGCCTATCTCGGGCCGGTTCAGCCGCTCGGTGATCGTGTGCCCGGACTGGGTGGGCGCGCCCTCCCACTCCTCGGGCGCGACGACGAAGCAGGGGCGGAACGCGGCCATCCGGGTGGTCTCGGTGGTGCGGGCGAAGGTCCGCATGGTCTGCTCGGCCACGACCTTCGACAGGTTGTAGGCGTTCCAGGGCTCCGTCGGGTGGTCCTCGTCGAGCGGCAGGTAGGCGGGGGTCCATCCGCCCGGCGCGCCGTATCCGATCACCGTGGGGCTGCTGGCCACGACGAGCTTCTCCACCCCGAGGGCGACCGAGGCCGTGCAGACGTTGAAGGCGAGCTGGGTGTTGACGCGGAACGTGGTGGGCTCGGAGCGGCTGAACGGCACCGCGATGGCCGCCAGGTGGACCACCGCCTGCGGCCGGAACCGCGTGATCACCGAGTGGGCCTCCCCCAGATCGGTGAGATCCGCGGGAAGGGCCGAGGCGGCCTCTCGCGGGGTGCCCGGCGCGCTGTCCACGCCGATCACCTCATGTCCGGCCGCCGCGAGCGAGGTGACCACGCTGCGGCCGAGCCGGCCCGCGCTACCGGTGACGAGCACTCTGCTCACCGTGTGGACTCCTTCTGAAGACTGCAATCAGTTGCAGTAAACAATCGCGTCAGGCGAGACAATACGTCAAGTGAGCGGGGTCAATCACCCGCAACCGGTCTCAGGATGGTTAGTTGATCTGCAAACGATTGCGTTAGGGTGTGCGGCATGTCAGTGACCATTCGGGACGTCGCCCACGCCTCAGGTGTTCACGTGTCGACGGTCTCCCGAACCTTCTCGGCACCTCATCTGGTGAACGCCGAGACCCGAACCCGGGTGCTCGCGGCGGCCGAGAAGCTCGACTATCGGCCCAACCGGGCGGCCCGCTCCCTCAAGACGGGCCGCACCAACAACATCGGGCTGATCGTGGCCGATCTGGCCAATCCGTTCTTCCCTCCGCTGATCAAGGCCGCGCAGGCCGCCGCCCGCCGCCAGGACTACCATCTGTTCGTGGCCGACACCGGCGAGGACCCCACCGAGGAGGAGAACCTCGTACTGGCCTTCTCCAAGCAGGTCGACGGCATCGTGCTGTGCAGCCCGCGACTGTCGAACAAGGCTCTGGAGAAGCTCTCGGAACGCGTCTCGTTCGTGCTGGTCAACCGGCGTATCCGCGGGCTGACCACGGTCGTGATGGACGTCGCCCACGGCGCCCGCGTCGCGATGGATCATCTCGTGCGACTCGGTCACCGGCGCGTCGCCCTGGTGACGGGTCCCGCCGGATCGTGGACCAGCGGCGAGATCCGCAAGGCCGTCGCGGAGATCCCCGATCTCGACACGGTCGTCATCGGCCCCAACTCCCCCACCGAGGAGGGCGGCATCGCCGCCGCGGCCAAGGTTGCCGAGGCCGGGGTGACCGGCGTGCTCGCCTACAACGACCTCGTCGCCATCGGCCTCATCGGAGGACTGGAGGTCCTCGGCGTCGACGTGCCGGGCGACGTCAGCGTGATCGGCTTCGACGACAGCATCACCGGGCGGCTGCACCGCCCCAAACTCACCACGGTCGCGATGCCCGCGAGCGACGCCGGCCGGATGGCGGTCGACCTCCTCATCCAGTCGATGAGCGCAACCACCGTCCTGGAGACTCACCTGGTGGTCCGCGAGTCCACCGCGCCCCCCAGGGAAACTCCGTGAACCTCCAGGAGGCCGCCCTGCCCGCCGGTCGGCCGGGACGGGTGCCGCGCCCGCCCCACCGATCGATCGGCTGAGACGGGCGCCGCCCTCGGCGACCACACCCCCCGGGGAAGGCGCGCCCGCCTGAAGGGGCGACTCCCCCGCCGATGAGGCCCAAGCCGCCACAAGGCACCCGGCCCGGCGCCGCCCTATGCCGGAAACAGGTGCGGCGGGAGCGCCCGCAGGGGCGTTCACCAGGCGTTTTCCGCTCGCCACAACGGGGGCGTGTCTACGCTCGCAACTGCAATCGGTTGTACAAACTCGTCTCAGTGCGAGATTTTTCCATTCAGGCCTCGGCGGCGAATATCCCCTCTGAGCTGCGATAACACTAAAAGCGAGCGTTACGATTCGTGAGCTAGCTCACTGCAAAGGGTTGACGTATTAGTTCGTAACGCTATAGGAAAAGCGCATCCCATTCACCAACTCCCCGAAGGGCCAGTGATGACGCTGAGTCCCGCACCGGCGGGGACGGCCGAGATACCGGTCGCGCCCCGGGAAAAGGCGGGCGCCCCCCGCCCAGGGCGTCTCAAGAGCTCCCGCAGCCGATCGCAGGCGCTGGCCGCCTATCTGTTCCTGGCCCCTTGGTTCATCGGCCTGTTCGCGATCACGCTCGGCCCGATGATCGCCTCGCTCTACCTGTCGTTCACCGACTACAGCCTGCTGAGCGAAGCCCACTGGGTGGGCCTGGACAACTACGAGAAGATGTTCACCCAGGACGACCGGTTCATGGCCTCGCTGCAGGTGACGACCACCTATGTGGTGGTGTCCGTCCCGCTGCAGCTCGCCTTCGCCCTGGCGCTCGCACTCGTGCTGGACAGGGGACTGCGCGGCCTGCCGTTCTACCGCTCGATCTTCTACCTGCCGTCGCTGCTCGGGGGCAGCGTGGCGATCTCGATCCTCTGGCGGAAGATCTTCGGGACCGACGGCATCGTCAACTCGTTCCTCGGCCTGTTCGGCTACGAGGGCCACGGCTGGGTGACCAGCCCCGACACCGCGCTGTGGACGCTGATCATCCTGCACGTCTGGACGTTCGGCGCCCCGATGGTCATCTTCCTGGCCGGGCTCCGCCAGATCCCGCAGAGCCTGTACGAGGCGGCCGCGGTCGACGGCGCCGGCAGGTGGCGGAAGTTCCGCTCGATCACCCTGCCGCTGCTCACCCCGATCATCTTCTTCAACCTGGTGCTGGAGGTGATCAAGTCGTTCCAGTCCTTCACCCAGTCGTTCATCGTGAGCGGCGGCAACGGCGGACCGGTCGACTCGACCCTGTTCTACACGCTCTACCTCTACATCAAGGGCTTCAAGAACTACGAAATGGGTTACGCGGCCGGCATGGCCTGGGTGCTGCTGCTCATCATCGCCGCACTGACCGCCGTCAACTTCCTCATGTCTCGATTCTGGGTTTTCTATGGCGACGACAAGTAAGCGCGTACCGGCCCTCTTCCGGCCCGCCCCGCGCCTGGTCAGGCACCTGCTGCTCATCGCCGCCGGGCTGCTCATGCTCTACCCGCTGCTCTGGATGGTCTCCAGCTCGTTCAAGCCCGAGGAGCTGATCTTCCGGGAGCCGGGGCTGATGCCGACCGCGGTGACGGCCGAGAACTACACCGAGGGCTGGGGCGCGCTCAAGCACTCCTTCGGCTACTACCTGTGGAACTCGGCGGTCCTCACCGCCCTTGCTGTGGTCGGCAACCTGGCCGCCTGCTCGCTCGCGGCCTACGCCTTCGCCCGGCTGGAGTTCCCGCTGAAGAAGATGTGGTTCGCGATCATGCTCGGCTCGATCATGCTTCCGCACCACGTCACGGTCGTCCCGCAGTACATCGTGTTCGCCAAGATCGACTGGATCAACACGATCTGGCCGATCGTCGCGCCGAAGTTCCTCGCGACCGACGCGTTCTTCATCTTCCTGATGGTGCAGTTCATCCGCACCCTTCCCCGGGAACTGGACGAGGCGGCGGCGATCGACGGCGCGGGCCAGTGGCGCACGTTCACCCGGGTGATCATGCCGTTGTGCGTCCCGGCGCTCGCGACCACCGCGATCTTCACCTTCATCTGGACGTGGAACGACTTCTTCACCCAGAACCTCTACCTGACCAACTCCGACAACCTCACCGTTCCCGTCGCGCTCCGGCAGTTCATGGACTCCAGCGGCGAGTCCTCCTGGGGGCCGCTGTTCGCGATGTCGATCATCTCCCTCGGCCCGATCTTCGGATTCTTCCTGGCGGGCCAGAAGTATCTCATCCGCGGTATGGCGACCACCGGTCTCAAATAACCCTCCCCCATCCCCCACCCCCCGGAGGTATCCCGATGAAGCGCATCCTGGCGGCCACCGCCATCACCCTGCTCGCCGTGTCTGCCACCGCCTGCGGCAGCGACGACAGCGGTGATTCCGGCGGGAAGACGAAGGTCGTCTTCTCGTACTGGGGCAGCGACGCCCGTCAGAAGCTGACGGAGTCGGCCATCGCCGCTTTCGAGAAGAAGAACCCGACGATCGATATCGAAGGTGACTTCTCCGACTGGGACAGCTACTACGAGAAACTGGCCACCAAGACCGCGGCCGGCGACGCCCCGGACGTCATGTCCATCGAGATCCGCGGTCTCGCCGAGTACGCGGGCCGCGCC
The DNA here is from genome assembly GCF_040635605.1 of Streptosporangium sp. NPDC006930. Taxonomy (NCBI): domain Bacteria; kingdom Bacillati; phylum Actinomycetota; class Actinomycetes; order Streptosporangiales; family Streptosporangiaceae; genus Streptosporangium; species Streptosporangium sp. NPDC006930. The sequence continues at coordinate 81,139 of NZ_JBEYID010000010.1, forward strand.
ACCCTCACCGACCTCACCGGCAAGCTGAACACCGCCGACCTCGACCAGGAGGTGCTCAAGGCCGGTCAGGTCGACGGCAAGCAGTACGCCATCCCCACCGGCGTCAACACCTTCCCGATGATCGCCAACAGGGCGACGGTGGAGAAGGCGGGCGAGAAGGTCCCCGACGACACGACCTGGACCTGGGACGACTACATCTCGATCTCCCAGAAGGTGACCGAGAAGGGCGACGGCAAGATCTGGGGCACCGAGTGGAACGTGAACCCCGCCTTCCTGCAGCTGTTCGCCGCCCAGCGCGGGGAGCAGTTCTACAAGGACGGCAAGATCGGCATGTCGGAGCAGACCATCAAGGACTGGTGGGCACTCCTGCAGAAGATCGTCTCCACCAAGGCCGGTCCTGACGCGGCCCAGATGCTGGAGACCGGCACCAAGGTCGACCAGGCACTGCTCGCCACGAACGCGAGCGCGTTCGGCAGCTGGTGGAGTAACCAGCTCACCGCGCTGAACAAGGGCTCCGGCCAGGAACTCGACCTGCTGCGGATGCCCAAGGCCGAGGGCGCGACCACCGCCGGCATGTTCCTGCAGCCGGCGATGTACTACACGATCTCGTCGAAGACCGAGCAGGCCGAGGCCGCGCAGAAGTTCGTCGAATTCCTCGTCAACGACCCCGAGGCCGGCGCCATCCTGCTCAGTGACCGCGGCCTGCCGACCAACGCCAAGGTCGTCGACGCCATCAAGGACAAGCTCACCCCGACCGACCAGAAGGTGCTCGCCTTCATCGACTCGATCAAGAGCGAGCTGAGCCCGATCGTGATCCCGCCGAAGGGCGCGATGGAGATGGAGGACATCCTCAAGCGCGCCAGTGACTCGGTGCTGTTCGAGAAGGCCTCCGCGGACGACGCGGTGAAGGCCTTCCTCAACGAGGCCAACGCCGCCATCTCCCAGTAACCGGCCTCCCCTGACGTGTGCCGTACGGCTCGCGCCGAGCCGTACGGCACACCTGCCCCTTTCCCGTCCCCCTGATGGAGATCCTGATGCGATACGCCTTCGTCGGACTCGGCCACCGAGTGCAGCTGTACATCGACGCGCTGCTCGGCGAGTGGGGCGACACCGGCGAGATCGCCGCCCTCTGCGACGTCAACCGGACCCGGATCGGCTACTACCTCGACCGGATCGGACGCGACGTCCCGTGCTTCGCGCCGCACGAGTTCGGCAAGCTGCTCCAGCTCGCCGACGCCGTCGTGGTCGCCACCGTCGACGCCACCCACGCCCGTTACGTCGTCGCCGCGCTGGAGGCGGGCAAGGACGTCATCGTGGAGAAGCCGCTGTGCACCACCGCCGAGGACTGCGCGGCCATCGTCGAGGCCGCCGAGCGCAGCACCGGCCGGCTCGTCGTCACCTTCAACTACCGCTACTCGCCGCGCAACAGCGCCGTCCGCCGGCTGATCGCCGACGGGGCGATCGGCGACGTCGCCTCCGTACACTTCGAGTGGGTGCTCGACACCATCCACGGAGCCGACTACTTCCGCCGCTGGCACCGTGACAGGTCCAGCTCAGGCGGGCTGCTGGTGCACAAGTCCACCCACCACTTCGACCTGGTCAACTGGTGGCTGGCCGACACCGCCCGCTCCGTCTACGCCCGGTCGGCGCTGCGGTTCTACGGAGCCGCCAACGCCCGCGCCCGCGGCCTGCGCGACCGGCCACAACGCGCTCACGGCGCGCCGGAACTCGGCACCGACCCCTACCTCCTCGACATCTCCGCCGATCCCCGGCTCAAGCGCCTGTACCTGGACGCCGAGCACGAGGACGGCTACATCCGCGACCAGGACGTGTTCGGCGAGGGCGTGAGCATCGACGACAACATGGCCGTCCTCGTCGGCTACTCCCGCGGGGCGACGCTCACCTACTCACTCAACGCCCACGGCCCCTTCGAGGGCTACCGGGTGGCCTTCAACGGCACCGCGGGACGGCTGGAGCTGGAGGTCGTCGAACGCGCCTGGACCCCGCCGCGAGCCGCGATCGACCCTACCGCCGCCGACAAGGCCCACGCCCCCGGCGCCTTCGAGCGGCTCGTCCTGCACCGGCACTGGAGCGAACCGGAGGAGGTCGCCATCCCCTCGGGCGCGGGCGGTCACGGCGGCGGCGACGCCCTCATGCTGAACGACGTCTTCCGCGGCGCGGGTGAGGATCCGCTGGGCCGCCAGGCGGGGCACCTCGCGGGCGTCGCCGGCGTGATGGTCGGGATCTCGGCGAACCTCTCCGCCGCGACCGGCGCCCCCGTCCTCCTCGACGAGGACGGCACCCGGCTCGCGAGCTGACCCGGTAGAACCGGGCGCGCCGTCGAAGCGAGCGGACCGCCCGGGCACGCGGAGTCGTTCACATCGGGTTTGCAGGGCAGAGCCTAGCTTCGCTCCCATCAGTTCCTCCCGAGGGGACCGTCGTCTTTGGGCCACGGGGGAATCGGGAGCGGGAGGGCCGCTAAGGCCCGAGCGTGGAGTGGCCTGACAGGTTCACGCATTCCGCGTCGCCTCTTTCCGGCATTCGATACGGTGGGAACAAAGGTTCGAGCGAGGGGGGTGTGGTGCGCAGGTCGTTCAAGTTCGTGCTGCGCCCCACCGCGTCGACGCCCGCGCGCGGGCCCGCGCCGTCGACCGGCGGCCGCCGACCAGATGGCCCTGGTACGCGGCGTCGTCGAACACGCCGGCGTGCTGGCGGCCGGCAAGGAGATCGGCCTGTCGGTCACCGGCCCGTCCACCGCCGTGTGCCCCGTCGACGAGCCCACCGTGAACCGTGCGATCTCCAACCTCGTCGACAACGCGATCAGATACGCCCCGGCCGGCTCGCGGGTGGAGATCGACGTCGAGGTCGGCGACACCGAGGCGACGCTGATCGTGACCGACCACCCCCGCCGACGAACGGGAACACGTCTTCCAGCGCTTCTGGCGTGGCCGGCGCGACGTCCCCGGCACCGGTCTCGGCCTGCCGATCGCCAGGCAGATCGCCCTGGCCCACGGCGGCGACCTCACGCTGGATCCTCCCCATCCGGCCGGCGGCTGCGCCTTCCGGCTCACCCTGCGCCATTTTATATGAGCACTGTTATATTAGCGCTGTGACATCTTTGGACCCCACCGCCTCCCCCGGACGATGGGACGCGGTCCACGCCATGTTGGCCGCCCTGGACGCCCAGATCGAAACCGTGTACGTCGAGCGGGGCATCGAGGGAGTGCGCCCCAGGTTCGCCTATCCGCTGATCCGCCTCGCCCACACCGGCCCGCTGACGATCCGTGAACTCGCGGACTCGCTGGGCCGCTCGCACTCGGCGATGAGCCAGACGATCACGGCGATGCGACGCGAAGGGCTGGTCGACTCCGAGCTCGGCACCGACGCCCGCACACGCCGCATCACCCTGACCGGCCGCGGCCGCGCCCTCATCCCCTTCCTCGAGGCCGAGTGGCGCGCGACCGAGGCCGCCGTCGCCGAGCTCGACGACGAGATCCCGCACGCGCTCAGTGCCGTCGTCGCCGAACTGGAGCGCGCCCTGGCGCGGCGGCCCATGCGAGATCGGATCCTCGCCCACCTCCACGAGCCGCCCGCCGCCCCGGCGGAGCCGTCTCCGTGACCTGGCGCGAACGGCTGATCGACGTCCGCCCTCTGCGCACCAGCAGGCCTTTCCGCGACCTGTGGATCGGATCCTCCCTCGCCTCACTCGGTCAGCAGGTCGCCGGGGTCGCCGTCCTCCTGCAGGTCTGGGACCTCACACGCAGCCCGCTCTGGACCGGCGCCATCGGCCTCGCCACAGCCGTACCCCTCCTCGTGCTCGGACTGGTCGGCGGATCGCTCGCCGACGCCGTCGACCGCAGAAACCTGGTCCGCGCCACCACCGCGGGCCAGGTCCTGGTGGCCATGGGCCTCGTGGCGCAGGCCGCCGTGGACAACCGCTCCGTCCCGCTGCTGCTCACCCTGATCGCCGCGCAGTCCGGCTGCGCGGCGCTCGGAGCCCCGGCGAAGCGCACCTTCCCCGTCCGGCTGCTCCCCGCAGACCAGGTCGCCGCCGGACTCGCCCTGCAGAACGTCGCCTTCCAGGCCTCCATGCTCGCCGGGCCGGCCCTCGCCGGCCTCGTGCTCGCCCAGTGGCACTATCCCGCCGCGTACGCGATCCAGGCCCTCGCCGGCGTCGCGTCGCTGATCGCCGTGATGCGGCTGCCCGCGATGGCCGTCTCGCGCGCCGTCGACGAGCGGCCGCCCGTCGACGGCGCGCCCCGGCCGCGCGGTCCGGCCAGGGGAGGCTGGCGGATCATCCTGCGGCGCCCCACCCTGTGGGGCGCCTTCGCCACCGACCTCGCCGCCACCCTCCTCGCCATGCCGATCGCGCTCTTCCCCCTGATCAACGAGATCCGCTTCGAGGGCGACCCCCGCACCCTGGGACTCTTCCTGTCCGCGATCGCGGTCGGCGGGCTCGGCGCGGGCCTGCTGTCCGGAACCGTCACCCGGCTACACCGCGGCGGCCTCGTCCAGCTCGTCGCGGCCACACTCTGGGGCCTCGCCCTGGCCGGCTTCGGCCTGGCAGGGCCGCTCTGGCTCGCCCTCGGCTGCCTCGTGATCGCCGGTGCGGCCGACACCGTCGCCGTGGTCACCCGCAGCGCACTGGTCCAGCTCGAGACGCCCGACCGTTACCGCGGGCGGGTCTCCTCGGTCGAGCACGTCATCGGCGTCGCCGGCCCGGAGGCCGGCAACTTCCGCGGGGGACTCCTCGCCTCCCTCACGTCCGCGCCCGTCGCGCTCGTCGCGGGCGGCCTGGCGGCCGCGCTCTGCGTCGTCGCCGTCGGCATGGTCAACCGCCCCCTGCGCGACTACCGCACCCCATCCGGAGGCGAGGAACGCGAGGAACGCGAGGAACGCGAAGGACATGAAACACGTGAAGTGCTGCCACTCCCCGAAGTGGCCCACGATCGCGAGATGTCACCCGGGTGCTGAACCCCACGCGGTTCGCCGCGGACGGCAGACGGCACGGCCCCGCCCCCGTCATGAACGCCGTCCCGAACACCGTCCCGAACACCGTCACGAAGGAGCCTCGCGCGACGCGGTTCGCAGAGGGGTGGGCAGCTCACCGCCGCCGGCAACATGCTCGATCAGTTCGAGGACGGCTCCGGGACCGCCGTTCGCCCGAAGCCACCGGCTCACCCGGCACGCGGCCTTGGCGTACGCGTCCGGGTCGGCTTTCGCCGTGCGCAGCCAGTCATCGAGCGTCTGTGGCGGCGCCTCCCCTTCCGGAACCCGGCACCGGTCGCCGGCCGTGTCGGGCTTCAGGTGGCGCGGGTCGTCGGAGACCACGACGGCCAGCCCCTCGTCGAACCACTGCGGGAGCGGCACCGCACCGGACCCAAGGCGGGCGTGCAACTCGACGTGCGACATCTCGTGTGAGGCGATCACCGGGTTGACACCGCCAGGTGACAGCATGATCGCACGGTTCAGCACGGCGATCCCGCGCTCCCCGCCGCCGCCGATCCTCCGATAACACGAGGCGGTCAGGCAGGCCAGGATGTCGGGAGAGCTCCGGCGCCCACCGTAGAAGTCCGCCACCCGCCGGTCGGCCGCGTCGATCACCTCCGCCACCTGCCGCTCCCTGGCCGTCGGCAGGCCGGACTCCAGATACAGGCCCGGCCTGACCTGTCTCATGCCGTAACAGGTCGGACAGGTCGTGGCTGCGACCGAGGGGAAGGCGAGCGCGATGCCCGCCACCACGGCCACGAACAGCCCGGCGACGACGACCGGCAACCACCGCCACACCCTGCGCCTCCGGCTCATCACGCCCCCCGTGCCGACGTCGCCGACGAGCGCGGCGCTCCACGGCGAATCTGGATGATCATCACATTGTGTCCCTGCGTACGAAGGTCTGCCAGGCTGCGACGACGGAGAGGGTCGCCCAGGTGGCCGACACGAGGAGACCGGCGACCGGGCCGAGCGCGGTGGCGGGGGTGGCGGGCATGCCGATGAGGCTGAGTGCCGCCTCGTGCGGAAGAAGGCTCACCACGTGGGGAAGGGCGCCCTGCAACATCGGTGAGACGAGAACGGGCGTGAGGAGGAGTGTGACGAGCGGGGTGACGACCGTTCTCGTGACGACGGCGAGACCGAACCCGACGAGGCCGAGCAGGAGATAGGCGACCAGGAGCGCGAGGAGGCCGGCGACGGCGTCATCGACTCCCGTCTCCCCGGCCCGAATCGCCGGGAGGTGCCGCAGGAGGTGTCCCGGCAGGACGGCCGGAATCGACGCGACCAGGCCGAAGGCCGCGCTCGCGGTGAGTTTGGCGGCGAACAGCAGGTCGCGGCCGGGGACGGCGGCGAGGCTGACGCGCAACTGGCCGCCACGGTACTCGCCACCGGCCGCGAAGACCGCGATCGCGACGAACGCGTAGACCGGCGAGAGGGTGAGGGTGCCGAGCTCGGCGATCGGGATCCCACCGTCCTGACCGGCGACGCGGACGGTGTCCGTGGCCGCGACGATCCCGAGCAGGCCGTTGGCGCCGAAGCCGAGGGCGAGGGCGATCCAGCTGGCGGGGAGGGTGGTGATCTTGATCAGCTCAGCGGCCAGGACGTCGCCGAACCGGATGGCCGCCATCGTCCGGGTGCTCATCGCGCGTCCCTCGCGCCGAGCGTGACGCCCGCGGCGACGGCGGTCACGGCGGCCCATCCGGCGAGGACGAGCAGACCGTGCGCCCGGCCGGCCGTGAGGTCGTTGACGCCGGGGTCGAGCATGAAATTCCTCGCCGCGCTGAGCGGGAACAGCGCGTCCACCTCGGGCGCGATCCCGGCCAGGACCTGGGTCATCGTGACCGTGATCAGCACCACGGTGACGACGACGCCGATCAGGGTGTCGCGCACGGTGAGGGTGACGGCGAACGCGGTGAGGCAGAACAGGACCGCGAAGGCGACGAACCGGCCGTGGCCGACGAGCGCCTCCCCGGTGACGAGCAGGCCCGGGTTCCAGTCCCTGACGGCGGCGTAGACGAACGCGGAACTGATGCCCGCGATGAGGATCGCGACGACGGACACGTACAGTGCCGTGGCGAGAAGCTTGGCGACCAGCAGGGGAACCGTCCGCGGCATCGCGAGCACGGTCAGGCCGAGCTGCCGCGAGCGGAACTCCTGTCCCGCGATCACGGAGGCGAGCACGGGCAGGAACAGGCCCATCTGCAGCGACGCCCCGGCGCAAAGGCCGAGGATCGCCTCGGTGGCGGGCTGAGGCTGCCCGGCGAAGATCTCGATGACGCCCTCGGAGGTGATGTTCGCGACGGCGTCGGCGAAGAGTCCGGCGGGCGGGATCTGGACCAGCACGTGCAGGGCGAGGATGACACCGGCGGCGATCCACGCACCGGGCAGGGTGAGGATCTTGCTCAGTTCCGCCCGAGTGGCCGCGGAGATCCCGCTCACCGGCGTGCCCCGGCCCGGTCGCCGGTGAGCGCGAAGAACGCCGCCTCCAGCGAGGCGTGGCCGGCGGTCACCTCGGCGAGCGTCCCCCGGACGACGATGCGGCCGCGATTGATGATCACCACGTCGTCGGCGGTGTCGGCCGTCTCCTTCATGAGATGGCTCGACAGCAGCACGGTACGACCCAGGGCCGCGTGCTCCCTGAGCAGGTCGCGGACCCAGCGGATACCGTCGGGATCCAGCCCGTTCACGGGTTCGTCCAGGACGAGGACCTCCGGCTCGCCGAGCAGCGCCCCCGCGATCCCCAGTCGCTGCCTCATGCCCAGCGAGTGGTTCTTCACCCGGTGTCTCGCGGCGTCCGCCAGGCCGACGAGATCGAGGACCTCCCGCACCCGCTCCCGGGGGATCCGGTTCGACCGGGCGATCCACGACAGGTGGTCGATCGCGCGGCGCTCGGGCACCGGTCCCGCGCCGTCCAGCAGGGCGCCGACCGTGCGCAGCGGGTATCGCAGGTCCCGGTAGCGCCTCCCCCCGATCAGTGCCCGTCCTCCGGTGGCCGCGTCCAGGCCGAGCAGCACGCGCAGCGTGCTGGACTTTCCCGCCCCGTTCGGGCCGAGGAACGCCGTGACACGGCCCGGCCTGGCCGTGAACGTGACGTCGTCGACCGCCTTCCTGTTCCGATAGTGCTTGCTGAGCCCGTTGATCTCGATCACCGCACACCCCGATCCCTCGCGTTGGACGACGTCCTCCAGCCTGCGGCGACGGGGTGCGGGGCCGCGTCCCCCGAAAGGGGACACCTCAGCGGGGCTCGTGCAGCAGTCCCGCCTCGTAGGCGAGCACGGCCAGGCGGGTGCGGTCGTTCACGCCGAGTTTGGCGAACACGCGCTTGAGATACGTGCGCACCGTCTCCGTGCTCAGGAAGAGCTCACCGGCGATCTCCTGGTTGGAGTATCCGCGGGCGACCAGCCGGATCACCTGCACCTCTCTGGCGGAGAGCACCTCGTCCGCGAACGCGTGCCGGCGCCGCGACCGCTCCGGCGCGAACCGGCGCACCAGCCTCGCGGTGACCTCCGGTGCGAGCATGGCATGGCCCGCGTGGACCGTACGGACCGCGTGGAGCACCTCCTGCGGTGAGGCGTTCTTCAGCAGGAACCCCGACGCGCCCAGGGTGAGTGCCTCGTGGACGTACTCGTCGAGATCGAACGTGGTCAACATGATCACCCGGGTGCCCTCCGCCTCGGCGAGGACGCCACGGGCCGCCTCCAGTCCGCCGCCGTCCGGCATCTGCACGTCGAGCAGGGCCACGTCGGGCCGCAGCGCGAGGATCAGCCGCAGCGCCTCCACGCCACCGGCCGCCTCCCCCGCGACGCGGAACCCCTCGGTGCGGTCGAACAGCTTCCGGTACACGCCGCGGAAACGGCCGTCGTCGTCGGCAAGGAACACGCTGACAGGTGTCATCTCCTCCCCCGGTCGCCGTCGTCCGATTCCCGACCGGCTCGATCCTCCCCCAGCGGCAGCCGGGCCTCGACCTCGAATCCCCGCTCCGGCAGGTTCCGCCACGCCACGGTGCCACCGGCCAGCCGCGCCCGCTCCCGCATCCCCAGCAGGCCGAACCCGGACACATCCTCGTCCTTCCCGCCGGGGCCGTCGTCGCGGATCCGCGCGACGAGCGCGTCGCCGTCCGGATGGAGTTCCACGGTGCAGGCGGCGCCCGGCGCGTGCCGTATCACGTTGCTCAGCGCCTCCTGAACGATACGGAAGGCGACCGCCGCGGCGGCCTCACCGATCTCGCCGCCCTGCCCGGGCGTCGCGATCCGCGCCTCGACACGTACTCCCGCGGCACGCGTGGCCGCGACGAGCGAACGCACGTCCGAGACGCCGGGGACGGGCCCGGCCGTGTCCGTCCGGTCCTCGCCGGACCCCGCCCGAAGCGAGCGGACCAGCGACTGGACGTCCTCCAGCGCCGTCCTCGCGTGATCCTCGATGTCGGCGAGCGCGTCGCGAAGCTCCTGCTCGCTCGCGTCGGGAAGGCTCCGCGTCACCCCGGCCTCGGCGCTGATCAGCCCGAGGGCGTGCCCCACCACGTCGTGCACCTCGCGGGCGACCTCGAGCTGCGTGCGAGCGGCTCGCTCGACCGCCCGGGCGCGTTCGGCCTCCCGGACGGACTCGATCCGCCTGCCGACGGCGACCCCCAGCAACCACGACACGCTCAGTGCCGCGATCGCGATCACCACCCGCCGGCCCGAGCCGCCCAGGCCGTCTTGCGGGACGGCCGTCACGGCCGCCAGGACCGCGACGGCACCGACCGCGACGAGGGCGAGCCCGCGAACCCGCGGCGCGCGGGTGAGCGCCGGCGGGTACAGGCACCAGGCCGTGGCGAGCATCGGATCCTGGCACACCCCCAGCAAGGTCGCGACCACCGTCGCGGCCCCGGCCGCCGCCACCGCGGGCACCGGCCACCGCCAGCGCAGCAGCATCGCCGCCACCGCGACCGTGGCCAGCGCCATCCCGGCTGCCGGGCGCCAGAGGCCGGCCGCGCCGATGACCGGGGGGAGCCAGAACGTCCCGACGACCACGAGCGCGGCCGCCGCGTCCACGAAAGGCCGCGGCGGTCCCGCCGCGGCCGGTACGGCCCTGTCCACGCTGGAACGGTATCCCACCGGCGGGCCCCGTCCCGGACGGCGGACGCGCGCCCGCTCTTCCCGCACGCGGGCGACCGAGAGGCCGGCGGGTGAGTCCTCGAAGGACGGATCCTGTCGAAGACCCCAAGCCGGTCACTCGGTGGGTCAGCCCCCGGCGGAAGGTGCTCACCTACATCGTCTCTGTCAGTCGGTGCCGAACTCCATCGCGGCGCGGTCGAGCATCTCGTCGTCGTCGGAGACCTCGCCGCGCGAGGCGATGGCCTCCGCGCCACCGCGTGGCATCGCGCCGATCAGCCCGGTCGAGGCCGCCTGGGCTGCGCCGATGAGCGCGGGGTGGGTGGTGCCGACCATGCCGAGGCCGGCGTACTGCTCCAGCTTGGCGCGCGAGTCGGCGATGTCGAGGTTGCGCATGGTGAGCTGGCCGATCCGGTCCACCGGGCCGAACGCCGAGTCCTCGGTGCGCTCCATCGACAGCTTGTCCGGGTGGTAGCTGAAGGCCGGTCCCGAGGTGTCCAGGATCGAGTAGTCCTCACCGCGGCGCAGCCGCAGCGTCACCTCGCCGGTGATCGCCGTGCCGACCCAGCGCTGCAGCGACTCTCGCAGCATCAGCGCCTGCGGGTCGAGCCAGCGGCCCTCGTACATCAGCCGGCCGAGCCGCCGTCCCTCGTTGTGGTAGCTCGCCAGGGTGTCCTCGTTGTGGATCGCGTTGACCAGCCGCTCGTACGCCGCGTGCAGCAGTGCCATCCCCGGCGCCTCGTAGATGCCCCGGCTCTTGGCCTCGATCACCCGGTTCTCGATCTGGTCGGACATGCCCATGCCGTGCCGCCCGCCGATCGTGTTCGCCTCCATCACCAGGTCGACGGGGGTGGCGAACTCCTTGCCGTTGATCGTCACCGGGCGGCCCTGTTCGAAGCCGATGGTCACGACCTCGGTGGCGATCTCGACCTCGGGATCCCAGAATCGCACGCCCATGATCGGGTTCACGGTCTCGATGCCGGTGTCGAGGTGCTCCAGGGTCTTGGCCTCGTGGGTGGCGCCCCAGATGTTGGCGTCGGTCGAGTATGCCTTCTCGGTGCTGTCACGGTAGGGCAGGCCGTGGGCGAGCAGCCACTCCGACATCTCCCTGCGGCCGCCGAGCTCGGAGACGAAGTCGGCGTCCAGCCAGGGCTTGTAGATGCGCAGGTGGGGGTTCGCGAGCAGGCCGTAGCGGTAGAACCGCTCGATGTCGTTGCCCTTGAACGTCGAGCCGTCGCCCCAGATCTGCACGTCGTCGTCGATCATCGCCCGGACCAGCAGGGTCCCGGTGACGGCGCGACCGAGCGGCGTGGTGTTGAAGTAGGGACGTCCGGCCGAGCGGATGTGGAACGCGCCGCAGGTGAGCGCGGCCAGGCCCTCCTCGACCAGCGCCGCGCGGCAGTCGACCAGGCGTGCGATCTCGGCGCCGTACGCCAGCGCACGGCCGGGCACCGAGGCGATGTCGGGCTCGTCGTACTGGCCGATGTCGGCGGTGTAGGTGCACGGAACGGCACCCTTGTCGCGCATCCACGCGACGGCGACCGAGGTGTCGAGGCCGCCGGAGAAGGCGATGCCGACGCGCTCGCCCGCGGGCAAGGAGGTGAGAACCTTGGACATGAGACAAGAGTATGCATCACGACGCATGACTATGCAAAATTCCAGCTCTTCATCTCCCGGAGCAGCCCGACTTCTTGCTGAACCTATCGAAAATCGATATATTTACATCGTTGCTCGATAGAGGGAGAGACGATGGGAAGATTAACGGTGCTCGCGCTTCGCGCCGTGCTCGTGGTGTTGCTCGCCGGATCGGTGTTCGTCCAGGCGGTGATGGTGCCGTTGTTCGCCGTCGACCTGGAGGCGCTCGACGCGGACGTCGCGTACCTGCGCGCCCCGCTCCTCGTGATCGTCTTCCTGGGCGTGGTGACGATCCAGGTCGTCCTGGTCTGTGTGTGGCGGCTGGTGACGATGGTGCGACGCGGAACCGTGTTCTCCCACGCCGCCTTCCGGTACGTTCACACCGTGATCGGCGCGATCACGGCGGCCGCCCTCCTGGTGTTCGCGCTCGCGGTCCTCCTGGCGCCGGGCGACCCGGTCCCCCCGGGCATGGTCCTGCTGATCTGCGGGGCCGCCACGGCGGTCCTGGGGGTGGCGCTCGTCGTGCTCGTGCTGCGGATGCTGCTCGCCCAGGCCGTCGCACGCGACGTGGAGGCGGCGCGGATGCGGGCAGAGCTGGAGGAGGTGATCTGATGCCGATCACCGTCGACATCGACGTCATGCTGGCCAGGCGGAAGATGTCCGTGGGCGAGCTCGCGGACCGCGTCGGGATCACGCCCGCCAACCTGGCGGTGCTCAAGAACGGCCGCGCCAAGGCGGTGCGCTTCACGACGCTCGCCGCGCTCTGCGAGGTGCTGGAGTGCCAGCCGGGAGACCTGCTGCGCTGGCAGGCCGAGGACGCCGCGGACGGATGACGCCGGCACTCGGCGCCAGGATCCGGCGGACCGTGTCAGCGGCCGGACACCCCACGTTCTCCTGCGCCGATCACCGGGACCTCCGCGTCTCGCGGAAGCTCTCGGCGAGCAGCCTCAGACCAGGTTCGACTCTCTCCGTGGGGATCGAACCGTACCCGAGCAGCAGTCCCGCCCGCGCGGAGGTCTCGCCGTAGTAGGGGGCGAGGTCCTGCAGCGCGATACCCGCCTTTCGCGCGTACGCCCTCACAGGGGCCGTGTCGGCCCCTGCGGCCGGGGTCAGATAGGCGCAGAGGTGGAGGCCGGCGGCGGAGGGAACCGGCTCCAGCCAGTCGCGAAGGTCACGCCGCAGGACAGTGACGATTCGCTCGCGGCGGGCCGCGTACTCGCGCGTCGCCTTGCGGACGTGCCGCCCGAGCAGGCCCTCGCCGATGAAAGCGGCCAGCGCCGCCTGGCTGGGAAGGTCTCCGCACCAGTCGGTGAGCCGCTTGGCGGCGCGCAGGGCGGGCTGGAGCGAGGCGGGGGCGACCAGGAAGCCCAGTCTCAGCATCGGCAGCATCGTCTTGGAGAAGGAGCCGACGTAGACGACGTGACCGCCGCGGTCGAGGCTTTGGAGCGGTTCGAGCGGACGGTCCTCGAAACGGAACTCGCTGTCGTAGTCGTCCTCGATCACCACGGCCCCGCGCCGCCCGGCCCATTCGAGCAGCGCGGCGCGGCGGCCGAGGGACATCGGCATCCCCAGCGGGAACTGATGGGACGGCGTGACGTAGACGAGGCGGGCTGAGTCGGGAAGGGCCGCCACGTCCAGTCCCTCCCCGTCGACGGGGACGCCGACGACCCGCGCGCCCAGCGACTCGAACAGCAGCCTGGCCGGAGGGTAGCCGGGCTCCTCGACGGCCACGCGGCAGCCGGGCTCGATCATGACGCGGCCGATCAGGTCGAGTGCCTGCTGGGCTCCCTGCGTGACGAGAACGTCGTCGGCGCTCGCCCGCACCGAGCGGGAGACGCCGACGTGGCGGGCGAGCGCCTCTCGCAGTCCCGCGTGTCCTGAGGGATCGCCGTAACCGGCGGAGCGCGCCAGCGCCGGGCGCAACTCGCGGGTGACAAGCCTGCGCCACGTTTCGAGCGGGAACAGCTGCGCGTCGGGAACGCCCACCCCGAAGTCGTAGACCGGCTCCCCTTCCGGTTCGGCCGGCGGTGCGGTCTCAAGGCGCCAGTGGCGGCGGGGACGTACGCCGCCCGCGGGAGCGTTCCTCGAGCGGACTCCGGCGAGGGGCCCGGTGAGGGGCTCGGTGCACACGAAGGTGCCCGCCCCGACCTGGCCGACGAGAATCCCCTCGGCGGCCAGCCGCTCGTAGGCGACGGCCACGGTGTTGCGCGACACGTCGAGCCGCCGCGCCAGCTCCCGGGTCGCGGGCAGGCGCTCCCCCGGGCGCAGGCGACCGTCGAGGACGGCGTCCAGGAGCTGCCGGTAGATGCGGGCGGACAGGTCGCCGCGCCCGGTGAGGCTCACGTGGAAGTCCATCTCGCCCTCTCGTATTGGCCCAATGAGTTGCCCTCATATTGGATCTTATGCGGGGTCAATCGGCTCCATATGGTTGCCCCTGGGCCGGCGAGGAGCCATGTCGGCCACGTAGCGACCGAGGAGTCCCGTGTTCAGCCGGATCATGCCCCCTGCCGGGCCGCCCAGAGTCCTCGCCCTCGCACAGCTCACCAATTCCATCGGGGACGGCGCGTACTACGTGTGCTCGGCGCTCTACTTCATCCGGATCGTGGGACTCTCGCCGACCCAGGTCGGCTTCGCGCTCACACTCGGCTGGGCCGTCGGCTTCGTGGCGGGGGTCCCGCTCGGCCACCTCGCCGACCGCCGTGGACCTCGCGGCACGGCGGTCCTGCTCGCCGTCGCCACCGCCGCCTCGGTGGGCTCGTTTCTGTTCGTCCACTCCTTTCCCTTGTTCGTGGTGGTCGCCTGCCTGTACGCGACCTCGCAGTGCGGTCTCGCCGCGGCCAGGCAGGCGCTGCTCGCCGGCCTGGTGGACAGGGAGCGGCGCACCCGGATCCGGGCCCACCTGCAGGCGACGGCGAACGCCGGGCTGGCTGTAGGCGCCGCGCTCGGCGGGGTGGCACTGCACCTCGACACCCGGGCCGCCTATTTGGCGGTCCTCGCGATGGACGCGCTGAGCTTCCTGCTCTCGGCCCTGATCCTGCTCCGCCTTCCCCCGGTGCCGCCCACCGCGGCCGCACCGGCGGGCGAACCGGCACTGGCGGTGCTCAGGGACAGGCCGTACGCGCTCATCTCCCTGCTCAACATGGTCACGCTGCTGAACATGCCACTGCTCAGCCTGGTCATCCCCCTGTGGATCGTCCAGCGGACCGAGGCCCCGAACTGGACGGTCTCGGCCCTGCTGGTCCTCAACACTCTGGGCGTCGTGCTGTTCCAGGTACGGGTGGCCCGGCGGGTCACGGATCTGGAGACCGCCTCCCGGTCCGTGCGGCGGGCGGGTGCGGTGCTGTTCGCCGCGTGCGCGGTGTTCGCCCTGTCGTCGGCCTGGTCCTCGGCGTGGGCCGCCGCGTTCGTCCTGCTCCTCGCGGCCTGTCTTCAGGTGTTCGGCGAGATGGCGCACGCCTCCGGCGCCTGGGAGATCGGATTCGATCTCGCCCCCGCCGACAGGCAGGGCCAGTACCAGGGCTTCTTCGGGTCCGGTGCGGCGGTCGCCAGGATGCTCGGCCCCCTACTGCTCACGACGCTGATCCTCACCTGGGGAACTCCGGGTTGGCTGGTGCTCGGTGGCCTTTTCCTGCTGGCCGGCCTCGCCATGGGACCGGCCGTGCGCTGGGCCCTGCGGACCCGGCGCACAGAGCCGATCACGGCGACGGGTGGCCGGTGAGACGGCCGCCCATGCCGCGGAGGAAGCGGTGGCGCGGTGCCCGCCGCCGGGCCGCCCTCGCCTTCCCGCTTTTCCGCGAAAAACGGTTTGTGGCTCCACCACCTCGAACAGCATGCTGGGCGTCATGCTGATCAGAGATGCGACGTCCGGCGACTGGCCGGCGATCTGGCCTTTCCTGCACCGGATCGTGGCCGCCGGCGAGACCTACACCTGGGACCGCGACGTCAGCGAGGAGCGGGCCCGGGAGCTGTGGTTTCCCGAACCTCCGGGCCGCACGGTCGTCGCCGTCGACGCCGACGGGACCGTCCTGGGCTCGGCCAAGATGTATCCCAACCACATGGGGCCCGCCTCGCACATCGCCAGTGCGAGCTTCATGGTCGACCCCGGCCACGCCGGGCGCGGCGTCGGGCGGGCCCTGGGCGAGCACGTCCTGGAGTGGGCGCGCGCCGAGGGCTATCGGGCGATGCAGTTCAACGCCGTCGTGGAGACCAACACCCGGGCGGTGGCACTGTGGCGCTCGCTGGGCTTCGAGGTGCTGGCGACCCTGCCGGAGGGCTTCGAGCATCCGGACAAGGGCTACGTCGGACTGCACATCATGTACAGGTCCCTCTGATCGCGCGGCGCCGGCGGGGTCGCGGGTGACACGCGACCCCGCCGGCACCGGCGCCATGACCGTGGAGGTGCTTCCCGCGCCGGGTGTCACGCACCGCAGGGCGGACGGACTCGCTCGCGGTGGATGGGCGCTCCACACGCCCGACGTCGCGCACGGCGCGGCGGACGGACTCGCTCGCGGTGGGCGGCCGCTGTTCAGCCGAGGTCGAAGAAGATCGTCTCTTTCTCGCCCTGCAGGTGGACGTCGAAGCGGTGGACGCCCTCTCGCTCCGGCGTGGCCAGCAGCGTGTGCGCGCGCTCGGGCGGCATCGAGTCGAGGAAGGCGTCGTGGGCGAGGTAGATCCGGGTGTAGAGGTGGTGCAGCAGGCCGCGGGCGAACACGCACACGCTGATGTAGCCGTTGCCCGGCACGAGGGTGCGCAGCGTCCAGCGGCCGTCGGCGTCGGTGGGAACCCTGCCGAAGCCGGTGAAGTCGACACCGTTCCTGCCGAGGACCGCGCCGTTCACCGCGTCGCGGCGCAACGTGCCCGGCGCGCCGGTGAGGTCGCCGGACGGGGCGGCCTGCCAGAACTCCAGCAGCGCGTCCGGCACCGGGGCGCCGGCGCCGTCGTACACGTAGCCGTGCACGATGATCCCGCCGGTCGCGATGTCGCCGCCGCCGGGGAACGGGAGCGCGTAGCCGTAGAAGGGGCCGACGGTCTGCGAGGGGGTCGGGTTCATCGAAACTCCTTGAGCGCGGAGGCCCCGGGCCTCGGCCCTGGGGAGGAGGTCAACGGCTCTCCTCCGTCCAGGTGGCGGCGGGGCCGTCCAGGACGATGTCCCACCGGTAGCCGAGGGACCACTCGGGGACGGACAGGTCGTGCTCGTAGGCGGCGACCAGGCGCTGCCTGGCTCGGTCGTCGGTCACGGAGTTGAGGATGGGGTCGTAGGGGAACAGCGGGTCGTTCGGGAAGTACATCTGGGTGACCAGGCGCTGGGCGAAGGCGGTACCGAAGACGGAGAAGTGGATGTGCGCGGGACGCCAGGCGTTGACGTGGTTGCGCCACGGGTAGGCGCCGGGCTTGATCGTGGTGAAGGCGTAGCCGCCGTCGTCGTCGGTGAGGCAGCGGCCGACCCCGGTGAAGTTGGGGTCGAGCGGGGCCGGGTGGTCGTCGCGCTGGTGCGGGTAGCGGCCGGAGGCGTTGGCCTGCCATACCTCCACGAGCTGGCCGCGCACCGGGCGTCCGTTCCTGTCGAGGACGCGGCCGTGCACGGTGATGCGCTCGCCCAGCGGCTCGCCGAGATGCTGCCTGGTCAGGTCGGCGTCGAGCGCGGTGACGTCGGTGACGCCGAAGACCGGCCCGGTGAGCTCGGCCGCGTCCGGGTCCTTGAGCGCGATCAGCGGTTGCCCGGGGTGACGGAGCGCGGTGCTGCGGTAGGGGGCGTAGTCGCGGGACGGGTGGTGTCTCTCCCCGGCTTCGCGGGGCTCGCGGAGCTCGCGGAGCTCGGCGATCTCGCGGTCGATGTCGGCCTGCGTGGGCGGTGTTGACATGAACTCCTACCTTCCGGGAACGAGGGCCGGGTCCCGGCCGGAGCCGGACGCGAGGGTCCTTGTGGCGTGCGCGGCGGGATCGTCGGCGTCCTGACGGCCGGACGGTGCGCGTACGGCGTCCTCGGCGAAGACCGTCCTCACTCTCTCACCCGCGCGCCAGTACGATCGCGCAGCTGCGCCGGGCTCACCCCGGGCGCGGTCTCCACCAGCGCCAGTCCTTCCCCCGTGACGTCGAGGACTCCGAGGTCTGTGATGATCCGGTGCACGCACCCCTTGCCCGTGAGGGGCAGCGAGCACTCCTCGACGATCTTCGGCGAGCCGTCCTTCGCGGTGTGCTCCATGATCACGATGACCCTGCGGGCACCGTGGACCAGGTCCATCGCGCCGCCCATGCCTTTCACGAGCCTGCCGGGGACCATCCAGTTGGCGAGGTCGCCGCGGGCCGAGACCTGCATCGCGCCCAGCACCGCCACGTCGATGTGACCACCGCGGATCATGCCGAACGACAGCGAGGAGTCGAAGAACGACGCGCCCGCGAGCACGGTCACGGTCTCCTTGCCGGCGTTGATCAGGTCGGGGTCGACGTCGTCGGGAGCGGGGTAGGGGCCGACGCCCAGGATGCCGTTCTCCGAGTGCAGGATCACGTCCACCTCCGCCGGCAGGAAGGAGGGGATGCGGGTGGGCAGGCCGATGCCGAGGTTGACGTAGTCGCCGTCGCGCAGCTCGGCCGCCGCGCGCGCGACCATCTGGTCACGACTCCAGCTCATGAGGCGTCCTCCTCCCGAGGCGCGGGAGCGGAGGTGGTGCGCCGTTCGACGGCCTTGTCGGCGGTCTGTTCCGGGGTGAGCCGCACGACGCGCTGGACGAACACGCCTGGCAGGTGGACCTCGTCGGGATCGAGCTCGGTCAGCTCCTCGACCTCGGCGATCGTGACCCGGCCGGCCATCGCGGCCAGCGGGTTGAAGTTCGCGGCGGCCTTGTTGAACACGAGGTTGCCGTACCGGTCTCCCCTGGCCGCCCGCACCAGCGCGAAGTCGGTGGTGATGCCGTACTCCAGCACGTAGTCCCGTCCGCCGAACTCGCGCACCTCCTTGGGCGGCGAGGCGAGCAGCACCGAGCCGTCCGGGCCGTGCCGCAGCGGCAGCCCGCCCTCGGCGACCGGCGTGCCGACTCCGGCCGGGGTGTAGAAGGCGGGGATGCCGCAGCCTCCCGCGCGCAGCCGCTCGGCCAGGCTGCCCTGCGGGGTCAGCTCCACCTCCAGCTCCCCGTTCAGATACTGCCGGGCGAACTCCCTGTTGTCACCGATGTAGGAGGCCGTCACCCGGCCGATCCGCCCGGCCGCGAGCAGGACGCCCAGGCCGCCGCCGTCCACTCCGCAGTTGTTCGACACCACGCCGATGCCGCGTACGCCCGTGTCGTACAGGGCCTGGATCAGCACGTTCGGGATGCCGCTCAGGCCGAACCCGCCCACCGCGAACGACGCGCCGTCACGCACATCCGCCAGCGCCTCCGCGGCGTCGGCGACCACCTTGTCCCTGCGCACGACACTCCGTCCCGCCATGCGTTCGCTGTGCGAACTTTCGTTCACTATTGCGCATCCGAGTATGCTTATCCGCGACTTTCCTGTCAAAGCCCTCTCGTTCACCGGCCCGTCGAGCCGGGCCCGGTTCCGGTGGCCGCACCCGTACGGGACGAAAGAGCCGCTTGCGCGCCGCGAACCGTTCTGGGCACGACCGAAGCCGCGGGCGACCTGCGCGACCGGGCGACCGCCGGTCCGCCCGCACCCGCACCGCTCGCCGCGACGTCACGGGGCGGGGTTCAGCCGGATCAGGGTGAGGCCGTACGCGATGATCCAGACGACCCACATCAGCCAACCGGCGAGACCGAGGAGACCGAGGGGACCGGCGTGGTCGATGATCAGGGGCGTGAGGGTGGCGGAGCCGAACAGCAGCGCGGCCGCTGTCAGCCCCAGGGTGCCGTGCCACGGCCGGATGAGACCGGCGCGCAGGCCGGCGACGGACAGGCCGATGAGGGCGAGCGCGAGGAACGTGCCGTTGAGGGTGAACAGCGCGTCGTGCAGGACCCACAACCCCCCGGTCGTGGCATTGCCGGGCGCGGCCGTCAAGGTGAGCGCGAGGCGGATCGCGATCACCGCGGCGAAGGTGGCGTTCTGCAGCGCCAGGCCGGCGAATCCGAGCAGTGACCACGCCTCGCCCCGGTCGCGCTCCGAACGCCGCAGCGCGGAGACCGCGCCCGCGCCGAACAGGGTCGCCAGGAGCCAGGCTGCGGGAGTGAGGGCGGACGCGACGGCGACGGCGTCGCCCCTGGCGCCGAAGAACGCGTTGACCTCGCCGATCTCGGCACCGGTGAGCGGCAGACCCGCGGGGACCATAATCGCGTTGGCGAGGACGATCGCACCGGCGAAGCCGAGGGCGGCGATACCGGTGATCCGGGAGAAGCCCAGGGCGGCCCCTCCGAACGTTTGACGTAACATTTATTCATTATAAGCAGCGTAAAATGATTGAAGGAAGCCAGTGAGCGCAGAGCCGGACCGGCGCCGTTACGACTCGTTGCGCCGGGCGACGCAGGCGCGGGAGACCCGGGCGGAGATCGCCCGCGCCGCCCGCGGGCTGTTCGTCTCCCAGGGGTGGGCGGCGACCACCGTGCGAGACGTCGCCCGCGAGGCGGGAGTCTCCACACCGACGGTCTACGCCGCGTACGGGAACAAGGCGGGGCTCACCCGGGCGCTGGCGGACTCGGCCGACCTGTCGGCCGACGCCTCGCGGATGCTGCAAGAGCTGGAGTCCTCGACCGCGTCCCCCGAGCGGCAACTCGCGGCGATGGCCGCCTACGACCGGCGGCTGTTCGAACGCGCGGGCGACGTCATCGCGCTGGTACGCGAGGCGGCCCGCACCGAGCCCGAGCTGGCGACGGCCTACCACGACGGCCGCAGGCGAGGCGATGAGACCCGGATACTGGTGTTCTCCTCCTGGCCGGACGGCGTCCTGCGGAGCGGCCTGGACGTACGGTCCGCCGTCGATGTCTATGCGGCCCTGTGCAACGTCGACGTCTACACCACGCTCACCGTCGAGCGCGGCTGGTCACCCGGCCGCGTCGAGCGGTGGTGGGGCGAGGCGCTGGCCCGCCAGCTTCTGGAGTGAAGCCGCCTTCCGCGCCGCCGTCGGCTCCCCGGGCCAGGACCCGCGCCTGCGCGCCGGAGGAGGACGCAGAGTCGGGCACGGCCGTCCGGGGTCCTGGACGGCCGTGCCGAGTCTCAGGTCCGCCGGACGCCGATGAGCCGCTGCAGCAGGATGAAGGCGAACAGCAGCAGGCCGATGAAGATCTTGGTCCACCAGGAGCTGAGGGTTCCCTCGAAGCTGATGATCGTCTGGGTCAGGCCGAGGACGAGAATGCCCAGAACGGTGCCGAAGAGATACCCGGAACCGCCGGTGAGCAGCGTGCCGCCGATGACCACGGCCGCGATGGCGTCCAGTTCCATGCCGACGGCGTGCAGGCCGTACCCGGACAGCATGTAGAAGGACAGCAGGATCCCGCCGAGCGCGGAGCACAACCCGCTGATCGTGTAGACGGCGATCTTCGTCCGTCCCACAGGAAGACCCATGAGCAGCGCCGACTGCTCGCTGCCGCCGACGGCGTAGACCGTGCGGCCCAGACGCGTGTAGTGCAGCACGTACGCGGCGACCAGCACCACCACCGTGGCGATCACCACGCTGGGCGAGATCCACATCTCTCCGACCAGGTCGATCCTGGTCTGCGCGAAGGCGGTGAAGAGACCGTCGGTGATCGGGATCGAGTCGGTGCCGATCGTGTAGCACAGACCGCGCGCCAGGAACATCCCGGCGAGGGTCGCGATGAAGGGCTGGACCTGGAAGTAATGGATGATCGCCCCCATCCCGGCTCCCAGCGCCGCGCCGACGGCCAGCACCAGCACGATCACCACCGGCGCCGGCCAGCCCTGGTTCGTGACGAGACTGGCCGTGATCATCGTGGACAGCGCCACCACCGCGCCCACCGACAGGTCGATGCCGCCGGCGAGGATCACGAACGTCATGCCGACGCCGACGACGAGCAGGAAGGCGTTGTCGACGAAGACGTTGAGTATCACCTGGCCGCTGGCGAACCCCTCGTACCGGATGCCGCCGACCGTGAACATCGCGATGAGCAGGCCCGCGGTCACCGCGACCGGAACGTACCTGCGGGGGATCGCGAGCCGCCCGGCAGGACCGGCCGTGATGGTGTCCGTCGTCATCTGTTCCTCACAGTCTCTTCCCTTGCCTGCCCGCCCTCTTCCCGCGCCTGCTCGGCGACGGCGCCCGGACCCGCGGAGGGGCGGCCGGGCTCCTCCTTGGGAACCGGAGGCGGTGGGGCAGGACGTCTGCTCCACCCGAACGCCTTCTGCCGGAAGGCGGGCGACTGCAGCAGGCACACGATGGTCACCACGAGGGCCTTGAACAGCAGCGTCGTCTCGGGCGGCACGCCGATCGAGTAGATCGTGGTGGTCAGGGTCTGGATGATCAGCGCCCCCAGCACGGTGCCGCTGAGCGAGAACCGGCCCCCCGCCAGCGAGGTGCCGCCGATGACGACGGCCAGGATCGCGTCCAGCTCGATCCACAGGCCGGCGTTGTTGCCGTCCGCGCTGGACACGTTGGAACTGATCATCAGACCCGCGATGCCCGCGCACAGCCCGCAGAAGGTGTATGCCACGATCAGCACGCCCCGGGAGCGGATCCCGGACAGCCTGCTGGCCTCGGCGTTGCCGCCGACCGACTCGATGAACATGCCCAATGCGAGCCGCCGGGTAAGAAAGGCGGTCAGCGCGATCAGCGCGATCACGATGAGGATGCCGAACGGGAGCGTGAGCCAGTAGCCGCCGCCGATCAGCTTGTACGGGCTGCTGTTGATCGTGATGATCTGCCCGTCGGTGATCAGCTGGGCCAGACCCCGTCCCGCGACCATGAGGATCAGCGTCGCGATGATCGGCTGGATGCCGATGGCGGCCACCAGGAACCCGTTCCAGGCCCCGAGCACGAGTATCACCAACAGCGTGAGGCCGATCGCCGACAGCACCCCGCCGACGGCGTTCTGATCGGCCAGGTCGCTGATCTGCATGCAGGCCAGCGCCCCGCTGATCGCCACCACCGATCCGACCGACAGGTCGATGCCGCCGGTGGCGATGACGAGCGTCATGCCCAGCGAGACCAGGATCAGCGGCGCCCCGAAGCGGAGGATGTCGATGAGGCTGCCGTAGAGGTGGCCGTCCCTCATCTGCACGTTCAGGAAGTTGTCGGTGAACACCACGTTGAGCGCGAGCAACGCGCCCAGGATCACGGCGGGCCAGAGCAGCCGGTGCCGCGTCAGCGCGCCGAGGGCACCGAAGGCGCCGTTTCCCACAGGGCTCATACCGGTGCTCCACTCGCGATTTTCTGCATCAGGACATCGGTGGTGAGCGCGTCGTCGTTGTCGAGCTGGGCGATCAGCGTACGGTCGCGCAGCACCCCGACCCGGTGGCTGAGCCGCAGGACCTCCTCCAGCTCAGCGGAGATGAACAGCACGGCCATGCCACCGTCGGACAGCTCGACGACCAGCCGCTGGATCTCCGCCTTCGCACCGACGTCGATCCCCCGGGTGGGCTCGTCAAGGATGAGCAGCCGGGGTTCCATGATCAACCACCGGGCCAGCAGCACCTTCTGCTGGTTGCCTCCGCTGAGGGTGCGGACCGGTTGCTCGGGATCACCCGGCCGGATGTTCAGCGTGGCGATGTACTTGGCGACCAGCTCGTCCTGCTTGCGCCGGGACAACGGCCTGCTCCAGCCGCGCGCGGCCTGCAGCGCGAGGACGATGTTCTCCCGCACCGTGAGCTCGTCGACGAGTCCCTCCGCCCGGCGGTTCTCCGAGCAGAAGGCGATCTTATGGTTCATCGCCGCCCTCGGTGTGCGCAGCGCGATCCGCCTGCCCTCGACCCGCAGCGAGCCGCTGTCGGCGTGGTCGGCGCCGAACAGCAGGCGCGCCAGTTCGGTACGGCCGGAGCCGAGCAGCCCGGCCAGCCCGATCACCTCACCCTGCCTGATGGTGAGCGTGAAGGGGTTGACACCGCCCGCCCGCCCGAGATCGCTCGCCTCCACCAGCGGCTCCGCGACCCGAGCGGGCGGCTTTCCTTCGAGTTTCTCCAGATCGGCCAGCTCCCGCCCGATCATCTTGGCGACCAGGTCGACCTGGGAGAGCTCGCGGGTGAGGTACTCCCCCACGAGCTTCCCGTTGCGCAGGATCGTCATGCGATCCGATATCTCGTAGATCTGGTCGAGGAAGTGCGAGACGAACAGGATGGCGATGCCCTTTTCCTTCAGCCGGCGCATCACCCGGAACAGCTGGGCCACCTCGCCGGCGTCGAGGCTGGAGGTCGGCTCGTCGAGGATCAGCACCTTGGCCTCGATGTCGACCGCCCTGGCGATCGCCACCATCTGCTGGACGGCCAGCGAGCACGACGCCAGCGGCGCCGACACATCGATGTGCAGATCCAGGCCGTCCATCAGTTCCTCGGCCCGGCGGCGCATCTCCCGCCACCGGATGCGGCCGAAACGGCGGGGTTCGCGGCCCACGAAGATGTTCTCCGCCACCGAGAGGTTCCCGCACAGGTTGACCTCCTGGTAGACCGTGCTGATACCGGCCTGCTGGGCGGCGGACGGACTGGAGAAGGCGACAGGCTTCCCGGCCAGCTCGATCTCGCCCTCGTCGACGCCGTACACGCCGGTCAGGACTTTGATCAGTGTCGACTTCCCCGCGCCGTTCTCTCCCATCAGCGCGTGCACTTCGCCCGGCAGCAAACGGAAGCCGACATCATCCAGGGCCTTGACGCCGGGGAATCGTTTGCCGATTCCGCTCATCCGTACGATCGGTGCCGGTTGGTCCATGCCGCGCTCTCCTCTCTTTCCCAGGTGGGCGGCTCAGTACTGGCGGTTGGGGAGGGCTTCCTTCGCCTGCTCCTGGGTGAAGGTGGTCTCCTCGGTCACCACGCGCTCGGGGACCTGCTCACCGGCGACGACCTTCTTGGCCAGGTCCATCAGCTGGGGGCCAAGCAGCGGGCTGCACTCGACGATGTAGCTGATCTTCCCGTCGGCCAGGGCCTGCATCCCGTCCTTCACGGCGTCAATGGTGATGATCTTTATGTCCTTGCCAGGCACCTTGCCCGCGCCCTCGATCGCCTCGATGGCACCCAGCCCCATGTCGTCGTTGTGCGCGAACAGCACGTCGATGTCCGGGGTGGACTTCAGGAACGCCTCCATGACCTCCTTGCCCTTGGCCCGGGTGAAGTCACCGGTCTGCGAAGCGGCGATCTTGAACTTCGAGTCGGCCGCGATCACCTCACCGAAGCCCTCCTTACGGTCGTTGGCCGGGGCCGAGCCGGTGGTGCCCTGGAGCTCGACGATGTTCACCGGGTCGGTGGAGTCCTTGTACTCCTCCACCAGCCACTGGCCGGCCTTCCTGCCCTCCTCCACGAAGTCGGAGCCGAGGAAGGTCTTGTACAGGGTCTTGTCCGCGGAGTCCACCGCCCGGTCGGTCAGGATCACCGGGATCTTGGCGTTCTGCGCCTCCTTCAGCACGGTGTCCCAGCCGGACTCCACCACCGGCGAGAACGCGATGACGTCGACCTTCTGCTGGACGAAGGACCGGATCGCCTTGATCTGGTTCTCCTGCTTCTGCTGGGCGTCGGAGAACTTCAGCTCGATGCCGGCGCTCTTCGCCGACTCCTGCACCGACTTGGTGTTGGCGGTGCGCCACCCGCTTTCGGCACCCACCTGGGAGAAGCCCATCACGATCGTGTCGTTGGCACCGGCTCCGGCGCCGCCGGCGTCGGCGGTGTCCGGTCCTTCCGTACTGCTGCAACCTGTCATCGCCGCGGCCATGACGCCCGCCAGGACGAGCGCTGAGATCTTTCGGAACATGGGGGGATGTCCTTCTATGTGAGCGTTAACATTTGAACGGAGGACCATGATTGGCGCCGGTCGTCCGGGTTGACGGCCGCGTCGACGAAGCGCCGCTCACCCGCAAGGCGATCGAGGGCACGCGATGGATGTCCGCGCACCACGCCCGACGCCTGGACCTGCTATGACGGCACGTCGATACCACACCACTTCACAGTTCCGCAGTCTCCGGTCGCGTGTTTTCTCCCACGCGCCCGAAGGTCCGTTGTGTAGCCGGGCGACCGTCTGGCGCGACATGCTCGCCTCGGCCGTTACCGGCGGTTGGAGCTCCACACCTGTCTGCACGGCCGCTCCTCATCTTGCGTTGGACAAGACTGTGAACGCTAACAACCGTGCCGTCAAGCGGTCGCCTTATTACGGTCTAATCACACCGGAAACCTGGGCTCTGCTAGACCTCGACCATCCACTGCCACAGGCGAGGACATTACTCACCATGACTCCCGGCTCCGGGAGAGCCGACCTGGACACGGAGCAGGACCGGGATACCCGCCCACCGGAAACACCGGAAAACACGCGAGGGGCGGCGACGCGGGGCGGCGGTCGCGAGGCTCTCCGCCGACCGCCACGGGCATGCGCTCCGCACCCCACCCCGATACCGGTTCGGCGCCACCACGAGACCGGAGAGCGGAAAATGGGTATTGACAGCGGTTACGTTAACGACAAAACTCGTGTTTGAAACATATCAGTAACCGGGCCGCCTCCCGCATCGCGATGGCCGCACCGCCACCCGGCGGCACGCATCCTTCCTTCGCGAGACGTTTTCCCAAGGGCACACTTTTCCAAGAAGGTGGCGTGAAAACCGACGCGAGATGTTAACGCTAACAAAAAGTCTCACCCGGAACCGTGCGACGGGAGCCCGGCCGTGCGTCCCGAGTCGGCCGTGCCCGCCGGGCGGCTCCCGGGAAGCGCCGACGGCCACCGACGGCCTCGACCGCGACGATTCGATTCGCCGGCCTCCCTCTCTTCTCGTCGGCACCCGCCCTCCGCTCCACCGGCACGGAGAGACCCTCCCGTGCGGCGCTACCCTTTGGCCCGGGGCTGGGCGCGGACGTGCATGCGCTCCCCCTGGGGACCGAAGAGGCTGAGGATCTCCACCGCCCCCGCCCCCGCCCCCGCGCTGCCGAACCAGTGCGGGAGCCGGGTGTCGAACTCGGCGACCTGACCCGCGACCAGCACGAGGTCATGGTCGGCCAACACGAGCCTCAACCGCCCGGAGAGCACATAAAGCCACTCATAGCCGTCGTGAACCCTGGGATCGGGCTCGGTCTGGTCCGCGGGAACGAGGATCTTCCAGGCGGCGATGCCCCCCGGCTGACGGGTGAGCGGGACCACGATCCGGCCGTGCGCGCGGCGAGGCGTGAGCCGGACCCTGGGATCGCCCACCTCGGGCGTGCCGACCAACTCGTCCAGCGGCACCTGGTGGGCCAGGGCGATGGGAAACAACAGCTCCAGGCTCGGCTTGCGCTGCCCGGACTCCAAGCGAGACAGCGTGCTCTTCGAAATCCCGGTCGCCTCGGACAGCGCGGCGAGGGTGATCTCACGCTGGATCCTGAGCCGCTTGAGGCGAGGCCCGACCTCGGACAGAGCTTGAGCGATCTTGTCCATGAGACCAATTGTCACAGGGAAGCCGGCCTTGCGGCGGTCCCGGTACCTCACGAGGTTTTTGTCGCACCGGCGTGGCAGCATGCCTCCATGGCCACATCGAAACAGCCGGTGACGGTTCCGACCGGCGTGAGCGCCGACGACTTTCTGGCCACGGTCCCCGACCAACGCCGGCGAGCCGACGCGGAGCGCCTGCGCGCGGTCCTGTGCGAGGTGACCGGTGCGCCCGCGGTGATGTGGGGCCCGAGCATCGTCGGCTTCGGCAGCTACCATCGCACCTACGAGAGCGGGCGCACGGGCGACTGGCCTCTGGTGGGCTTCTCGCCGCGAAAGCAGCATCTCGTCGTCTACCTGATCGGCGGGTTCGAGGAGCGATACGCATCGGTGCTCACCCGGCTGGGTCCTCACAAAGCCGGAAAAGGTTGTCTCTACCTGAAAAGGCTCGACGACGTCGACGAGAGCGCACTGCGTGAGCTCGTCGACCGCGCGGCTCGGGTGCACAGGGGCGTCGACCGGGCCGGGTGAGCGCCGACGATCACCACTGCCCGGCCCTCGAGGGTGGCTTCGCGGCACGGCACGCCTGCCGGTGACCCCGCGCGACCCGGGAAAGGCGACGCCGCCCGAGGCGCGCATCCACGGCCTTCCTGACCGCCTCGCGGTTCGGTCAGCGTTCTTCCAGCATGTCGGTGACCGGCCGGCGGACTCCCTTGCCCTCGTCGAAGGTGACGCCCAGACGCATGATCATCTGGGGGTACTCCTGCGAGCACAACTCCTGACGCAGGAATTCCCGCAGGTGAAAAATCTCCAGAGCCTGGGTGTGGAAGGCCGCGCTGAGACCGTGGGCGCAGGCGCGCAGCAGGACGCGCTGCAACGTCTGACCGGCCGTGATCCAGTCCTCGCGGGAGTCGCCCTTCGTGGTCAGGACCGCCACGACACCGGTGGAGACGGAGAAGAACTGGTCGCTCTCGCTGCCCCAGGGATGGCCGTGGGTGTAGTCACGCTGGGCGAAGTGCGGGCGGGTCCGCCGGGGAGTGCGCGGGTAGCCCTCGGCCGGGACCCCGTCCGCGCGGGCGCTACCCGGCGGCCGCGCCCAGCGGATCAGCTCCAGCGACAGCGCCCGGTCCTGCGACTGCACGTCCTGGGCGGCGCAGGTGATCGCGGCGAGCACCCGGATCGCCGCCTCGGAGCGGACCGGTGTCAGCCGCGCCCCCTCACCGTCCGCCTCGGCCACCAGCGTCTCGACAAGACGCTCCGGGACGGGCAGCTCGGTGAAACCGGCCCGGTGGGTGCGGCGACGCTCGATCTCGGCATACAACAGCCGGGCGCTCTCGTCGGCGGGTATGGCCGCTCCCGGCCGTATCGTGGCCAGCAGCGCCGGGCGGTCGGGGTCGGGCAGCACACGCACGTGCGGCTCGTAGCCGAGCGCGCGCAGCGCGAGCCGCACGTTCATCAGGGCCGCGCCACAACTGATCAGCATCTCCCGGCCGGCGGCGTCACCGATCCGCAGTTTCCTGTCGCTGTCGGCGCGCAACGCGATCTCGTCGCCGTCGACACCGAAGGACCACGGCTGGGTGTTGTGCACCGACGGTGCCCACGTGGCGGCCTGAAGCGCCGTGCGGATCACCGAGGTGATCTCCTCGCCGGTGCGGACGTTCATGATCTTCCCCTTGTCCATCAGTTCCTCCCGAGGGGACCGTCGCCTTCAGGCGACGGGGGAATCGGGAGCGGGAGGGCCGTCCAGGCCCGAGTGTGTAGTGGCCTGACAGGTTCGCGCATTCCGCGTCGCCTCTTTCCGGTATTCGATACGGTCTCCCAGCAGGCCACCCTGCGCCGCCTGGACAAGGCGTTCGCCGCGTTCTTCGCCCGCGTCAAGGCCGCCCTCGCGTTGGTTCGCGACTACGACGTGATCGTGCACGAGGACCTGCGGATCGCGAACCTGACCCGCTCGGCGTCCGGCACGCTTCAGGCGCCCGGCAGTAACGTGGCGGCCGAGTCCGGTCTCAATCGCAGCATCCTGGACGCGGGCTGGGGGGTGTTCCTGACGATCCTGTCGCACAAGGCTGAAAGCGCCGGTCGAGAGCTGATCGCGGTGAACCCCGCCAACGCCTCCCGCACCTGTGCCCGTTGCGGGCACTGCGCGAAGGGCAACCGCCCCACCCAAGCCGAGTTCCGGTGCGTATCGTGCGGGCATGCCGCGCACGCCGACGTGAACGCGGCGACCAACATCCTCAGGGCAGGGCTTGCCCTTCGCGACGCCGCGCGAGCGGCTTAACGAGAAGCCGCTCCCTTCAGGGAGCGGAGGAGTCACGGTCTCACCCCTGTCACAGGAACGGCGGAACGGGAACGAGGTCATCGGATCGGCAGGTGAGGGCGTTCTCGACCTCGAGGACACCCTCGATCTCGCCGACCGCCGCGACCAGGGGCGCGATCTGCGACCGGAAGGGGAGCCGCCCTCTCAGCGTGACCACCCCCGCCTCGACGGCCACGCTCATCGCCTCCGGGGCGACGGCGAGCCGGTCACGGACCTCGGCGACCTCGCGTTCGATCTCCTCGGCCGGGCGGGCGAAGACCTTGAGCAGATCGCTCTGGTGAACGGTGCCGGTGATACGCCCGGTGACCGCGTCGATCACCGGTAGCTGCTTGATCCGATGCCGGTGCATCAGCCGTGCCGCGTCCCGGACGGCGGCGTCCTTCGTGATGGTGATCGCGGGGGTGGTCATGATCTGCCTGGCCGTGCCGCCCGCGGCTTTACGGTGCTCCTGGCGTCTTTTGTGACTGTCGAAGACGCCGCCGGCGCGCGCGCCCGAATCGGTCTCCCTGAGCAGAAGATCATCGTCGGAGACCACGCCGATGGGATGATCGTCGGCGTCGATGACGGTGAGCGCGCCGACCTTGAAGCGTCGCATGGCGTCGACCATCTCGGCGAACGTCGCCTCCGGCCGCACCGCGATCGCCGTGCCGCCCATGACTTCCCTGACCTTCATGACGCACCTCCTCACGACGAGCATCGCAAGGCGGTCCTGGGGGCGTCAGCGGCGAAAGTCCCTGAACAGGAGGACTTATGGTCTGCGCGCGACGATGATCTGCCATCTCGTGCCCCGCACCCGTCCCAGGGCGGACGCGGGGCACCGGGGCGGGTTCTTTAGTGGGGCCAGGTCCAGTCGCGGATCTCGGGCAGGTCCTCACCGTGCTCGCGGGTGTAGGCGCGGGCGGTCAGGCGGGCGTCGACCATGTGCTGGCGCAGGTGCGCCGACCGCTCGGCCAGCCCGGGAACCCGGTCGATGACGTCCATCACGAGATGGAACCGGTCGATGTCGTTGAGCATGACCATGTCGAACGGCGTGGTCGTGGTGCCCTCCTCCTTGTAACCCCGCACGTGGATGTTCTCGTGACCGTTGCGCCGATACGTCAGACGATGGATCAGCCACGGATAGCCGTGGAAGTTGAAGATGATCGGCCGGTCAGCGGTGAACACCGTGTCGAAGTCCGCGTCCGACATGCCGTGCGGATGCTCCGACGGCGGCTGCAACCGCATCAGGTCCACCACGTTGACCACCCTGACCCGTAGTTCGGGCAGATGCTCACGCAGCAGCGCGGCCGCCGCCAGCGTCTCCAGGGTGGGCACGTCGCCCGCGCACGCCAGCACCACATCCGGCTCGACGCCGGCGTCGGTGCTGGCCCACTCCAGGATGCCCAGCCCTCGGGTGCAGTGGGCGATCGCCTCGTCCATCCCCATCAGATCCAGCACCGGCTGCTTACCCGCCACGATCACGTTCACGTAGTCGCGCGAGCGCAGGCAGTGATCGGCCGTCGACAGCAGCGTGTTGGCGTCCGGCGGCAGATAAACCCGCACCACCTCGGCCTTCTTGTTCATCACCACGTCCAGGAAGCCGGGGTCCTGGTGGGAGAAACCGTTGTGATCCTGGCGCCACACGTGCGACGACAGCAGATAGTTCAGCGAGGCCACCGGGCGACGCCAGCCGATCTTCCGCGAGGACTCCAGCCACTTGGCGTGCTGGTTGAACATCGCGTCGATGATGTGGATGAACGCCTCGTAGCAGTTGAACAACCCGTGGCGGCCGGTCAGCAGGTAGCCCTCAAGCCAGCCCTGACACAGGTGCTCACTGAGCACCTCCATCACCCGGCCGCCCGCCTGGAGGTGGTCGTCCCCATCGCGGATCTCGGCGTTCCAGGCGCGGTCGGTGACCTCGAAGACCGCCTGCAGCCGGTTGGAGGCGGTCTCGTCGGGGCCCATCAGCCGGAAGGTCTCGGGGTTGGCGGCGATGACGTCGCGCAGAAACTCACCCAGCACCCGGGTGGGCTCACTGCTGGCGGTGGCCGGTGAGGTGACCTTGACCGCGTGCTCGCGAAAATCGCCCAACGCCAGCGGTCGCAGCAGTTCGCCGCCGTTGGCATGCGGGTTGGCGCTCATCCGCAGCGGCCCTTCGGGCACTGTGGCCAGGATCTCGGCCACCGGCCGCCCGTCGGCGTCGAACAACTCCTGCGGCCGGTACGAGCGCATCCACTGCTCCAGCATCGCCAGGTGTTCGCCGTTGTCGCGCACCCCCGACAGCGGCACCTGGTGCGAGCGCCAGGTGCCCTCCACCGGCAGGCCGTCGACCCGCTTGGGGCCGGTCCACCCCTTCGGCGTCCGCAAAACGATCATCGGTAGCCGGTCGGCCCGTCCCCGCCGGTAGTCGGCGATCTGCTCCCAGACCGTCTCCAGCGTCTGGGCCATGAGCTCGTGCATCGCCTCGGGCTCGTCCCCGGCCACCACGTGCGGACGGTATCCGTACCCCTCCATCAGCGCGAGGAGCTCTTCTTCCGGAATACGGGCCAGCACGGTGGGATTGGCGATCTTGTAGCCGTTCAGGTGCAGGATCGGCAACACCACGCCGTCACGGCTTGGATCGAGGAACTTGTTGGAGTGCCAGCTGGCCGCCAGCGGCCCGGTCTCGGCCTCTCCGTCCCCGATGACACACGCCACCACCAGCTCCGGGTTGTCGAACGCGGCCCCGTAGGCATGCACCAGCGCGTACCCGAGCTCCCCGCCCTCGTGGATCGAACCAGGCGTCTCGGGCGCCACATGGCTGGGAATGCCACCGGGAAAGGAGAACTGCCGGAACAACCGCCGCATCCCCTCCCCGTCACGGGAGATGTCGGGATAGCACTCGGTGTAGGAACCTTCCAGCCAGGCATGCGCCACCGCCGCCGGGCCGCCGTGGCCCGGACCGGCGATATAGATCATGTCCTGGTCGCGTTCGGTGATGATCCGGTTCAGGTGGGCGAAGCAGAAGTTCAGTCCCGGAGTGGTCCCCCAGTGTCCCAGCAGCCGCGGCTTGATGTGCTCGGGCCGCAACGGCTCGGTCAGCAGCGGGTTGTCCAGCAGGTAGATCTGACCGACCGACAGATAGTTGGCCGCGCGCCAGTAGGCGTCGACATGCGCGAGTGCGTCCATACATCGACAGTTCCTCGGCTGAGGCGTTCAAACCCCGATACGGCGAACACGTTCGTCACATCGCGCGGCGCGGGCGCACCACACGCACGAGGGCGTACAGGGACCAACGGGGGCGGGGGCAGGCGCGTGGAACCACCACCGGACCTCGCCTCGCCATGATCGACAGCTCCTTCCCCCTACCGGATCGGGATGGAATGGACGAAGATCTCCGGGTGAGCCGGGAGTGCCGTACGGACGCGTTCGAAGTCGCCGCGGTTCACATCGCCGGGAGCATCGGGACGCCGCCCCGGGAGCACAGCGGTACCTCGGGGTGAGACGCCATCCGACGAGAGGAGCCCCTGAGTGAAGGTCGCCATTGTCGGCGGAGGTCTCGGCGGGTTGACCGCCGCCCTGCTCCTGCGGCAGGCCGGTGTCGAGGCCGTCGTGTACGAGCAGGCCGCCGAGCTGCGCGAGGTGGGAGCGGGGATCGGAGTGAGCCCCAACATGGTCCGCCCTCTGGTGCGGGCCGGGCTCGGCGAGCGGCTGGCCTCCTTCGCCGTCCCCATGGATGCCGCCTGGGAGTTGAGGCGCTGGGAGGACGGCCGGGTGCTGGCCTCCCAGACGATGGGCGAGGAGTGCCGGCGGCTGTACGGCAGCGACTTCTACGTCGCGCACCGCGCCGACCTGCTCGACATGCTGTTGAGGGCGCTGCCCGAGGACGTCATCAGGACCGATCGGCGACTGGAGGTGCTACGGCAGGCCCCCGACGGGGTCGAGCTGACCTTCGGCACGGCCACAGGCGCGAGGGCGACGGTGGTCGCCGACGCGGTGATCGGCGCCGACGGCATCCACTCGGCGGTCCGGCCCACGATCGTCGACGAGGAGCCCCCGCGCTTCTCCGGGCTCTGCGCCTACCGGTGCCTCATCGACGCCGAGCGGGCCCCTGAGCTGGCGGTGCGCCGGGTGCAGACACTCTGGCTGGGGCCGGGGCGCCACTTCGTCCACTATCCCATCAGGGACAGAAAGCTGATCAACGTCGTCGCGATCGTGCCTGCGGGCGAGTGGCGCGTCGAGTCGTGGACGGCCGACGGGCGGCTTGAGGACCTGAGGGGCGAGTTCGAGACCTGGGACCCTCGGCTGAGAGGGCTGATCGCCGCGGCCACCGAGACCAAGCGCTGGGCCCTGTATGACCGCTCTCCCCTGGAACGCTGGACGTCGGGGCGGGTGACCCTGCTGGGGGACGCCGCCCACTCGATGCTGCCCTTCCTCGGTCAGGGCGCCGCCCAGGCGGTCGAGGACGCGGTGGTGCTCGCGATCTGCCTGCGCGAGGCCACCCGTGAGACGGCGGCGGAGGCGCTGGCCCGCTACGAGAGGATCCGCAGGCCCCGGGCCTCGCAGGTGCAGCTGATGAGCCGGGGCCGCGAGGTGCTGAACCATCTGCCCGACGGGCCCGCCCAGCTGGAACGCGACGCGGCCCTGGCCGCCAGCACTCCGCTCCGGCAGAGCGCCTGGCTTTACGGCCATGACCCCGAGACCGCCGTGGCGGACTGAAACGGTGATCCCGGCCGCGGACACGGCGGGCCTGACAGGCGGGCTCACCCGTAGGCGAAGCCTCGGCGAGGCTCGCCGCCGCGCTCCGGCGGGGCCCCGTTCATCTGCCGGCCTCGGCACGCAGCTCGGCGAGCAGTTCGCCCTGCTCGGCGAGAACCTCGGCCAGGATCGATCGCGCCACGGACATCAGGTCGGCCAGGTCCCTGGTGGACAGGGCGTAGACGACGGTGGCGCCGTCCCTGGTGGCGGTCACGACTCCCGCGCGGCGCAGCACGGCGAGTTGCTGGGAGAGGTTGGAGGCCTCGACGTCGATGGCGCTCAGAAGGTCCCGCACCGGCCGGGGGCCGTCCTGGAGGAGCTCCAGGACCTGGATGCGGACCGGATGGCCGAGGGTACGGAAGAATTCGGCCTTGGCCTGGTGCAGCGGCACCGGCATGATCAGGCAGCCCCGGCGGCAGGCCCGCCACCGGCGTGTCGTACGTCGACGCCGTGCTGGTCGGCGATGCGCAACAGGTTCTCCAGGCGCCCGGACAGGACCTCGATCGCGTGGTCGTCGAAGGCCTGGCGCATGAGCTCCAGCTCGCCGTCGACATCGGCGATGCGTGCCCGTAGCTCCGCCGCGAACTCGCTCATGTCCCCCATCTCCCGTGGATCAAGTCACTCCCCGGCGTCTGGTTTTATCGGCACACCGTTCCTCATGATGTGGCAAATTGCACAATTCTTCAAATCGTAATGACGTTGGCTATGATGGCGAAGGCCGTTTTCAACCAGGGCCCGCGGCCGGTTCGAGCCCGATCGATGACGGATCGACCGCGAAGCGGGATACTTGGTACGGCTACCGCAGGCTGACCTGCGGCGTCAGAGCGCGCCAGCCGGCGATGCGACAGTGACGAGGGGCCGAGCACGGCCTGCGCGAGGGAGTACAGCCAATGGGACGGGGCCGAGCCAAGGCTAAGCAGACGAAGGTTGCCCGTGAGCTGAAGTACAGCAGCCACAACATGGATCTTGACCGGTTGCGCAAGGAGCTTGGCGCCGGCGACGATCCCGCGCCGGAGAGCGAGGCCGACGACCCCACCGGCGAGCCCACCGGCAGGTGACACCGCGGACGGGCCCTGCCCCCGACTGCCCCCGACTGGCCCCGCCCGGCCGCCATGACACCGACGGAGTCCGCCCCCTGGCCTGGCGGCTCCGTCGTGAGGGTTCTTTTCGGCGTATCGAGCGGCCGTGAGCCGCCCGAGGAACATATCGATCGGCGGTGAACCCCCGAGGCGGTGTCCGCCGCGCCGGGGCGGATTCCGCGCAACATCCGGCAACATCATTGAGGCACCCGCCCAGGGCTGCTTACCGTCACGGTTGTGCGTACCGCAGCGTCGCGGTCGCACTCCCGGTCAGCGCGTCGACGGAGAGCTCTGGCGGGTCCCATTCATCTCTCGGTGACCGGCTTCCCTTCCTCGCCGTGCATCCGGGATCTGCCAGTTCACACGCCGTGGCCCCGGGACGAATCGCCGGATCGCGCGAGGTCGTGCCTCGCGTGGGCGGAAAGTCTCCCCGGGTCACGGCCACCATTCACCTCCCGCCTTCACCGCGCCACCGCGCCACCGCGCCTCAGCATGCCTTTCGGCCTCTCGCCCGGGATCGCCGGAGCCCTCTGGACAGACAGCACGGTTAACGCATGTCCTGACTTGTCCGGTTATGCTGACTGGTCCGATGGACATGAGCGGGTGGAGTTCCCCATGACGATCTCCTGCTGGGTGGCCGGAGCCACCTCGCGAGCCGTACCCGGCGGCCACGGACCGCGGCACGCGCGGGCCGGAACCTTCCCGCCGGAGGAACAGTGACGAACCGCTACGGACCCCAGTTCGGGCCTGACATCACCTTCCTCGGCGTAGAACGGTGCTCGCTGGACGATCCCGCGAGCTACGCGGGCGCCGACGTCGTGATCGTGGGCGCGCCGTTCGACGGCGGCACCTCACACCGGCCCGGCGCGCGCTTCGGACCACAGGCGATCCGGATGACCGACTACCTGCCGCACGACGGGGCGCGCCCCAGCCTGGCGCTGCGCACCGACGGCCTGCGCGACCTGCGCGTCCTGGACGCGGGTGACGTCGAGATGCCACCGGGCGACATCTCGACGTCACTGGCCGCCCTGGAGTCCGCCGTCGAGAAGGTCGCCCGCTCGGGGGCCATCCCGGTGATCCTGGGCGGTGACCACTCGATCGCCTTCCCCGACGCCAAGGGAGTGGCCAACGTCCTCGGGCACGGCCGGATCTCGATGATCCACTTTGATGCCCACGCGGACACCGGCGACATCGAGTTCGGCTCGCTGTGGGGCCACGGGCAGCCGATGCGCAGGCTCATCGAGTCGGGGGCGCTGCGCGGCGACCGCTTCCTGCAGGTTGGCCTGCGCGGCTACTGGCCGCCGCCGGAGACGCTGGACTGGATGGCCGAACGGGCGATGCGCTCGTACGAGATGACCGAGATCGTGCACCGCGGCCTGGACGAGTGCCTGACCGAGGCCTTCGCCATCGCCGTCGACGAGTGTGACGGCGTCTTCCTGTCTGTCGACATCGACGTGTGCGATCCGGGTCACGCCCCTGGCACGGGAACCCCGGAGCCAGGTGGCATCACCGCGCGCCAGCTCCTGGACTCCGTACGGCGCATCTGCCTGGAGCTGCCGGTCGTCGGCGTCGACGTCGTGGAGGTCAGTCCGCCCTACGACCACGCCGACATCACCGCCGCGCTGGCCAACCGCGTGGTCCTTGAGGCGTTGAGCGCCATCGCGCGGCGGCGGCGCGACGCCCGGGACGGGACCGTCTGGAACCCGCTGCTGCCACTGCTCGCCGAGCGCCCGGACCGCGGGGCCGACCGGCCGGGCGGGCAGGACCGCTGACTCGCCCGCCCAGATGCCTATCTGGTCCTCGGGCGGTT
Organism: Streptosporangium sp. NPDC006930; assembly: GCF_040635605.1. NCBI lineage: Bacteria > Bacillati > Actinomycetota > Actinomycetes > Streptosporangiales > Streptosporangiaceae > Streptosporangium > Streptosporangium sp. NPDC006930. Next base: position 118,235 of record NZ_JBEYID010000010.1, read on the forward strand.
GCCCCATCTGGGCCTGCGGAACAGGTCTCGGCGTTCCAGCAGGTAGACGAGCTTCGAGACCGCGGTCCTGACGGCCTCCTCGTGGCGGTGACGCTTCTGCGGGACGACGGCGCTCCAGCGCTCCAGCAGGAGGGCGATCTCCTCGGCGAGTTCACCGATCACCCGGTAGCGGGTGCTGAAGGCGTAGAGGTCTCCGTGTATCTCGTTCACCAGGTCCTCGTCGACCCGGTGGGCGAGCGGCCTGACCCTGCTGAGGATTCCCGCCTCCATCGCCGGGGTGACCGGTGCCCGGCGGGCGTCGCCCTCGGGCACCATGATGAGGGCACGGACCCGCGCGACGGCCAGGGCGCGCTCGGCCTGCGGGGTCGCGGGGTGCTCGGCGAGGTCCAGGAGGCGGCGGAGGGTCTCCTGCGTCTTGTCGTCGAACATGGAAAACCCATTCCGCCTTCGCGTCTCCAGTGTCACCGGACCGGGAGGAAAAGGGGGAAGGTCTCGGCGCCGGCACCCACGCATGCCGCGCACGTGCGATCACATGCTATTCGACCCGATGGACTCTGATAGGCGGGACGCGTACCGGTGTGACCGGTGAGCGCGGGGTGAGTCGAGATATGCCCGGAAAGTGAGAGAGAGCCGCCGACGTCCCGGACCTCACCCGTCGCCGGACATCGGGCTGTGGTGTCGCGCCGGGACCGGGGCGGACGGCCAGACGATGGTACGTGCTGCGGCGACGCGTTTCCCGCTTTTCACCGGATCCGGTATGACACAGCCTCTCAGCTCGGCTTTTTCCACAAATAGCCCTACTTCTCAATTTTTCTGCGCATACAGTCCAGTTTTGTCGGACGGCGCCCCCTTCTCTGAAGGGTGGAGGAGAGTGGACGGGGTGGCTCACAGCCATGGATCCGATCGGTGACGATCTGCTCAGGACCATCAAGCCCGAACTCGGGTACCGGGAGGGGCCGGGCCAGCACAGCAAGTTCGGCGAGTGGTACGCGGTCAACGTGGCCCAGGACCCGCAGTACAGGACGGCCCCCTGGTGCGCGATGTTCATCGCCTGGGCGGCGGAGAAGGCGGGTGTGCAGGAGTACGTGGGGCAGTTCGCCTGGACCCCTTCGCAGGCCCGCTGGTTCGAGAACCACGGCGCGTGGACGCGGACGCCGGAGCCGGGGGCCCTGGTCTTCTTCGACTGGTCGGGTGGCAAGGACATCAAGGGGATCGACCACGTCGGCATCGTGGAAAGCGTGAACGGTGGAACGATCCACACCATCGAGGGAAACGTCGACCGGGTCTGGCTGAAGCGTAAGACCCGCGACCAGGGCAAGGTCGTCGGCTACGGCCTGCCCCGCAAGGTCAAGGAGAAACTGACGGCCATCTCGGGTGAGGACGGCACCGTTCCGCAGGTGGCCGGGCGGATCGAGGTCCGTCCCGCGCCCGCCCCCGGCGCGACCACCCCTGCGGAAACGCCTGGAACGTCTCCCGTCTCCATGGAGACCGCCGCGATCGCCGGACTGCTCGTCTTCATCCTCGGTACGACGTTCGTCCTGTCCCGGCTGCGTCTTCGCGCCTCCCGCGTCCCGGCGGGGCGGCACCGCAGGAGGAACGGGCGGGGGGAACACGCCGATCCGTGGATCGGCATGATGCCTCCGGTCACCGAGACACTCCCTCTCGCGCAGACACCTCCGGACTGGAAGGCGCTCCCTTCGACCGTGGTGTCCCATCCGGACGACCGGCCGGATGACGCGCCCCGGATCCGCGGGACGATCCGGGTGAGCAGGCCGAGCTGGGCGTACGAGCCGTACCGTGCGAGCCTGCCCGAACGCGCCGACGGCGTCTTCGGCCGCGTCGGCACCCGGATCGCCGGGCCGGGCCCGGAGGGGAGGCCGCGGCGCGGCACGCTGGAGGCACACGAGGGTGAGGAGGCGCGGGCCGCGTGACCGATCCTCCTCGGCCAACGGGCGAAGCCCGACAGGATCACCTGGGCACGCGCAGGCACCTGCAGGAATGAAAGGGATCGAACAGGCTCAGACAGCATCGGATGGGCATGCTCCGGGTCACGACGGGTTGCCCAATAAGGTTAGGCAAAGCTAAGTTGCTGAGGACGGTATTCCCTCGGCGAAGGCGGCACGATGACAGCGGGCGGCGAGCAGACCCTTGAGCGCGCGGCGGAGGTCCCGGCCTATCGCGGCCACCAGGTGGCGGTCCTGCGGACGGAGCGGCTCAGCCCGAGCTTCGTCCGGGTCACCTTCGGCGGCGAGGATCTGGCCGGCTTCGCCGACAACGGTTTCGACCAGCGGATCAAGGTGATCCTCCCGCTGCCCGACGGCAGCATCACCCCCCTGGGCGAGGGCGCCGACTGGTACCAGCGGTGGCGGGCACTCCCCGACGAGCTGCGCAACCCGATCCGCACCTACACCGTTCGCGCCGTGCGGCCCGACCTGCGCGAACTCGACGTCGACTTCGTCCTGCACGGCGAGACCGGCCCCGCCTCCCGGTGGGCGACCCATGCCTCCCCCGGCGACCGGGTCGTGGTGGTCGGCCCCAACGCCGCACACCCCGGCCCCACCGGCGGCCAGGAGTGGGCCCCGCCCGCCGGGGCGTCGCACCTGCTGCTCGCCGGGGACGAGACGGCCGTGCCCGCCATCGCCGCGATCGTCGAGTCGCTGTCCGGCTCCGTGCGTACCACGGCGCTGCTGGAGATCCCCAAGGCCGCCGACGCGCTCCGGCTCGACGTCCGTCCGGGCGTGAAGGTCACCTGGCTGCCCCGCAGGGGAGCCCGCCACGGCGACCTGCTCATCCCGGCCGTACGCGACACCCTGGGCGCGCTCACCGCTGAGCGCGCCGTCACCGGCGCCGCGAACCCGCTGGAGGACGTCGACGTCGACGCGGAGATCCTCTGGGAGGTCCCCGAGTCCTCGAAGGGCGACGGACTGTACGCCTGGCTGGCCGGCGAGGCGGGCATGGTCAAGCTGCTCCGCCGCCACCTGGTGCAGGAGGTCGGCGTCGACCGCTCCTCGGTGGCCTTCATGGGCTACTGGCGGCTGGGACGCTCGGAGAGCGCCTGAACGGGGGCCTGCCACATACCGTCACGCACACCGGCGCCCGGTGACGTGGCCCTCACCGGGGCGCCTTTGCCCTCCCCCGCACGAAACCTGCCGACTCCTTGACGCCGGAGGGGCCCCGGCAGGTGTCCGGGCCACGTAACTTGAGGGCGTGAGGTGCCCCGCTCGCGACGTGAGAAGGCCGGCATGACGGCAGCGGAATCCGCCCGTCAGGACCCGGCGGGCGCCTGCGGATACCGGCCCATCGCCGACCACGGACTCATCGGCGACCTGCGAACCGCGGCGCTGGTGGACACCGGCGGCACCATCGTCTGGTACTGCTGCCCCCGCTTCGACGCGCCCAGCGTGTTCGGCTCGATCCTGGACGCGAGCCGGGGCGGATCGTTCGAACTGGGCACGCGGGCACCGGCGAGCACCAAGCAGTTCTACTTCCCCGACACCAACGTGCTGATCACCCGTTTCTCAGCCGCCGACGGGGTGGGCGAGGTCCAGGACTTCATGCCGATCGTCGGCGGCACGTGCGACGACGCCCGGCACCGGCTGATCCGGCGGGTGAGATGCGTGCGCGGGTCGCTGTCGTTCCGCGCCCGGGTGGCTCCGCGCTTCGACTACGGCAGGCAGCCGCACGTCCTGAGCCTGTCCCAGGACCGGGCGGTCTTCGAGTCGCCGTCGCTGTCGCTGGCCCTGTCGTCCAGCACCGTCCTGGAGGCGGACGGCCAGGACGTGCGCTCGGAGTTCGAGCTCGACGAGGGCGAGTGCGCGGTGTTCGCCCTCGACAGGTTCGGCGACGACGTGGCGCCGCGCTCGTGCCCGATCGAGGAGGCCGAGCAGGAGTTCACCGCGACCGTGGCGTACTGGCGCCGCTGGCTGTCCTCCTCGACCTACCGGGGCCGGTGGCGGGAGATGGTGCACCGGTCCGCGCTCACGCTGAAGCTCCTCACCTACGCGCCGACCGGCGGGATCGTGGCCGCCGTGACGACCAGCCTGCCCGAGCAGATCGGCGGGGAGCGCAACTGGGACTACAGGTACGTCTGGATCCGCGACTCGGCATTCTGCGTGTACGCGCTGCTGCGGCTGGGCTTCGGCGAGGAGGCCGAGGCCTTCATGGGGTTTCTGTCACGGCACGTCAGCCGCGACGACGACGGCGGCCCCTCGGGTCCTCTGCAGATCATGTACGGCGTCGACGGGCGCACCGAGCTCCCCGAGATCGAGCTGGCCCACCTGGAGGGCTACCGGGGCTCGGCTCCGGTGCGCGTCGGGAACGCCGCGGTGGACCAGCTCCAGCTGGACATCTACGGCGCCCTCCTCGACTCGGTCTACCTCTACGACAAGTGGCACCGGCCGATATCCAGCGCCCTCTGGGAGGACGTCCACATCCTGGTGGACTGGGTCTGCGACAACTGGGACCGGCCCGACGAGGGCGTGTGGGAGACGCGCGGCGGGCGCAAGGACTTCGTCTACTCGCGGCTGATGTGCTGGGTGGCGATCGAACGGGCCATGCGGATGGCCGCCCACCGCGGGCTGCCCGCCGACACGCCCCGCTGGCAACTGGCCCGCGACGCGATCTACCGGCAGATCATGCGGCGCGGCTGGTCGGAGGAACTGCGGGCGTTCGTCCAGCACTTCGACGACGACGTCCTCGACTCCTCGGTGCTGATGATGCCGATGACGAAGTTCGTCTCCCCCACCGACCCCAAATGGCTGTCGACCCTCGACGCGCTCGGCGCGAACCTGGTGTCCGACTCGCTGGTCTACCGCTACGACCCCGAGGTCAGCCCGGACGGGCTGCGCGGCGAGGAGGGCACGTTCTCGATCTGCTCGTTCTGGTACGTCGAAGGGCTCACCCGGGCCGGGCGCCTGGACGAGGCACGGCTCGCGTTCGAGAAGATGCTCACCTACGCCAACCACCTCGGCCTGTACGCCGAGGAGATCGGGCGGACCGGCGAGCAGCTCGGCAACTTCCCGCAGGCCTTCACCCACCTCGCACTGATCAGCGCCGCGTTCAACCTCGACCACGCCCTGGGCTGAGCCGCTCCCCCTTGGCGTGCCTCCCACGCCCCCGGGTGTGGGAGGCACGCCAAGGGTTCTCGCCGGACATCGCCGAAACGGTGAAACCCGTGGAGCCCGGTGAAACCGCGGAGCCGCCCCGGTCAGACGCCGCCCTCCAGATCTCCCTCGGACTTGAGGTAGACCTCCTGCAGATCGCGCAGGACGGCGGGGTCGGGATGCTCCCACATGCCCCGCCCTGCCGCCTCCAGCAACCGCTCGGCGATCCCGTGCAGCGCCCACGGGTTGGACCTGGCCATGAACTCCTGGTTCTCCGGGTCCAGCACGTAGGTCGCGGCCAGCTTGTCGTACATCCAGTCGGCGACGACGCCGGTGGTGGCGTCGTAGCCGAACAGGTAGTCGACGGTGGCGGCCAGCTCGAAGGCCCCCTTGTAGCCGTGCCTGCGCATCGCGGCCAGCCAGCGGGGGTTCACCACCCTGGCGCGGAAGATCCTGGACGTCTCCTCGGAGAGCGTCCTGGTGCGGACCGCGTCGGGCCTGGTGCTGTCACCGATGTAGGCCGCCGGGGCCTTGCCGGTGAGCGCCCGGACTGTGGCGATCATGCCGCCGTGATACTGGAAGTAGTCGTCGGAGTCGGCGATGTCGTGCTCGCGGGTGTCGACGTTCTTGGCCGCCACGGCGATCCTGCGGTAGGCCGTCTCCATGTCCTGCCTGGCGGGAACGCCGTCGACGCCCCTGCCGTAGGCGAAGCCGCCCCAGACCGCGTACACCTCGGCCAGATCGGCGTCGTCGCGCCAGTTGCGGCTGTCGATCAGCGGCAGCAGCCCGGCGCCGTAGGCCCCGGGCCGGGAGCCGAAGATGCGCATGGTGGCTCTGCGCTCGTCTCCGTGCTCGGCCTGGTCGGCGAGCACGTGCGCCCGCACGTAGTTGATCTCCTCGGGTTCGGCCAGCCCGGCCGCCAGCCGTACGGCGTCGTCCAGCATCGCCACGACGTGCGGGAAGGCGTCGCGGAAGAAGCCGCTGATCCGGATGGTGACGTCCACGCGCGGACGGCCCAGTTCGGTGGCCGGGATCGGCTCCAGGCCGGTGACGCGGCGCGAGGCCTCGTCCCAGAGCGGCCGCACGCCCAGCAGCGCCAGCACCTCGGCGACGTCGTCGCCCGCGGTGCGCATCGCGCTGGTCCCCCAGACCGACAACCCGACCGAACGCGGCCAGTCACCGGTGTCGGCGCGGTAGCGCTCCAGCAGGGAGTCGGCCATCGCCTGGCCGGTCTCCCACGCCAGTCTGCTCGGCACGGCCTTGGGGTCGACCGAGTAGAAGTTGCGGCCGGTGGGGAGCACGTTGATCAGCCCGCGCAGCGGCGAACCGCTCGGCCCGGCGGGCACGTAGCCGCCGTCTAGGGCGTGCAGGATCGCGTCGATCTCGTCGGTGGTGCGCGCCAGCCGGGGCACGACCTCGACGGCGGCGAACCGCAGGATCCGCTCCACCTCCCCCAGGTCCGCGCCGCGTGCGTCAGCCGCGACGGACGCCCCGGATCCGCCGTCCCGACCGGTCACTCCGGCCGAGCCCGTCGAGGCGCTGGAGTCGTTGTGGCCGGTGTCGTCGGCCCGGCCCAGGACCTCGGCGGTCACCTCCCCTGCCGCGGCCGGGTCCCAGCCGCGGTGTTCCATCGCCTCGACCAGGGCGCGGGCCAGGGTCTCGGCGTCGTCGACGCCGATCCGTCCCGCGCTGCCGTCCTCGGCCAGGCCCAGGGCCTCGCGCAACCCGACGAGCGCCTCGCCGCCCGCCCACATCTGCCGGGCGCGGAGCATGGCCAGGACCAGGTCGACGCGCGGTTCCCCTTCGGGAGCGGCTCCCAGCACATGCAGGCCGTCGCGGATCTGAACGTCCTTGACCTCGCACAGCCAGCCGTCGATGTGCAGCAGGAAGTCGTCGAACTCGGCGTCGTGGGGACGGCCTGTGACCCCGAGGTCGTGGTCGAGCCTCGCGGCCTGGATGAGCGTCCAGATCTGGGCGCGGATCGCGGGCAGCTTGGCCGGGTCCATCGCCGCGATGGAGGCGTGCTCGTCGAGGAGCTGCTCCAGCCTGGCCATGTCCCCGTAGCTGTCGGCGCGGGCCATCGGCGGGACGAGGTGGTCGACCAGGGTGGCGTGGGCGCGGCGCTTGGCCTGGGTGCCCTCGCCCGGGTCGTTCACCAGGAACGGGTAGACGAGCGGCAGGTCGCCGAGCGCGGCGTCCGGGCCGCAGGAGGCCGACAGGCCCGCCGACTTGCCGGGCAGCCACTCCAGGTTGCCGTGCTTGCCCACGTGGACCACGGCGTGCGCGCCGAAGCCGTCGGCCAGCCAGCGGTAGGCGGCCAGGTAGTGGTGGCTGGGCGGCAGGTCGGGATCGTGATAGATCGCGATGGGATTCTCGCCGAAGCCGCGCGGCGGCTGCACCATGACCACCACGTTGCCGGAACGCAGCGCGGCCAGCACGATCTCGCCCTCGGGATCGTGCGAGCGGTCCACGAACAGCTCGCCGGGCGCCGGGCCCCAGTGCTCCTCCATCCGGGCGCGCAGGTCCGCGGGGAGGGTGGCGTACCACTCGGCGTACCGGCTCGCCGCGATGCGCACCGGGTTTCCCGCGAGCTGCTCCTCGGTGAGCCAGTCCTGGTCCTGCCCACCCGCGGCGATCAGCGCGTGAATGAGCGCGTCGCCGTCCTGCCCGCTCACCCCGGGCAGCTCGTCCTCGGCGCCGATGTCGTAACCGCGCTCGCGGAGCGCGGCCAGCAGCCGTACCAGGCTGGCCGGGGTGTCCAGGCCGACGGCGTTGCCGATGCGCGCGTGCTTGGTGGGATAGGCCGACAGCATCAGCACCAGCCGCCGCTCGGCGGGCGGGATGTGCCGCAGCGCGGCGTGGCGCACCGCGATGCCCGCCACCCGCGAGGCCCGCTCGGGATCGGCCACGTAGACGGTGAGCCCGTCCTCGTCGATCTCCTTGAAGGAGAACGGCACAGTGATGATCCGCCCGTCGAACTCGGGGATCGCGACCTGGGTGGCGGCGTCCAGCGGGGACAGGCCGTCGTCGTTCTCCTCCCAGGAGGCCCGGCTGCTCGTCAGGCACAATCCCTGCAGGATCGGCACGTCCAGCTCGGCGAGCGCGCCGACGTCCCAGGCCTCGTCGTCCCCGCCCGCCGACGCGGTCGCCGGGCGGGTGCCGCCCGCAGCGAGCACGGTCACCACCAGGGCGTCCACCGTGCGCAGGACCTCCAGCAGGCCGGGTTCGGCGGTGCGCAGCGAGGCGCAGTACACCGGCAGTGCCCGCGCGCCCGCGTCCTCGATCGCCGAGCAGAGCGCCTCGACGAAGGCGGTGTTCCCCGCCACGTGGTGGGCCCGGTAGTAGAGCACCCCGACGACGGGTCCGTCCTGGCCGCGCGTCTCGCGCGTCGGCGTTCCCCAGGTGGGGGTGGGCTCGGGCGCGGCGAACCCGTGGCCGGTGAGCAGCAGCGTGTCGGACAGGAAGTGATGCAGCTCGGTCAGGTTGGCCGGGCCGCCGTGGGCGAGGTAGGCGTGCGTCTCGGCGCAGACCCCGCCGGGCACGGTGGACAGCTCCATCAACTCGGCGTCCGGCGCCTGCTCGCCGCCGAGGACGACGACGGGCCGAGGTCCGGCGAGCAGGGCGTCCAGCCCTTCCTCCCAGGCGCGGCGCCCGCCGAGCAGGCGGACCACGACCAGGTCGGCGCCCTCCAGCAGCGGCGGGAGGTCGGCGGCGGCGAGTCTGGCGGGGTTGCCGAGCCGGTAGTCCGCGCCGCTCGCGCGGGCGCTCAGCAGGTCGGTGTCGGAGGTCGAGAGCAGCAGGATCACGCGCCACACTCCGGGAGAGGAGTGGCGGTACGGCCCGCGGGAGCCGCGATGCGGCGGGAGAGCCGCGACGTCGCGGTGTGACGCAGGAACGGCGGTGTCACACCATGATGTGGCGACCCCGATGCCGCGTCGTGACGGGAAGACCACGATGCCGCGTCGTAGCGGGGGAACGGCGATGTCGCGGTGTAACGGGGGAACGGCGAAGAGCGCACGGAGCTTCCTCCCTCGGGGTCCTCGCCCCGGGTCGTCGTCGGCCACGACGGCTGGAGTCTCCTGGCTCCCGGATCGGTGCTCACCCCGGCCTTCCCGTCCTTCGTCGGACAGTGGCCCGGGTGGGGTTCGCTCCCCGGTTACAGTGGCGGGACCGCGCCGGATTCACACCGGCTTCCTCCCTTGCCGTCGCCATCGATGACACTACGGCAGTCCGGGGCATTGCAAGAAACTGGCATTAACATCCTCTGAGTGTCCATTGCCGACTTTTCCGGACGATCGCGACTCGACGCGTGCCCCGGAGCGCTCCAGGTCCACGCCGCCGCGGACGGCGGCCTGGCCCGCGTCCGCGTACCCGGAGGTCGTCTCACCCCCTCCCAGCTGCGCGAACTCGCCGACGCCGCCACGGCGTACGGCACCGGCGTCATCGAGCTCACCTCCCGGGCGAACGTCCAGGTACGCGGTCTCGGGCCGGAGGATCCAGGAAGCGGTACGGGAAACGGGTTCGCCGCAAGGATGGCGAGAGCGGGTCTGCTGCCCTCGGCGACACACGAGCGGATCCGCAACATCCTCGCCTCCCCCCTGACCGGAGTGGACGGACCGGCCGGACCGGCCGGACCGGCCCGACTCGACAGACCGGCTGGACCGGCCGAACCGAGCGAACTCGACGGACCACCTGGACCGGCTGGATCAGGCGGAATCGACGAGCCGAGCAGGCCGAACGGACCGAACGGCATGAAAGGGACGAACCATCCGGACGGCCGTGGGATCGCCGACGTCACCCCTCTGATCGGCGAGTTGGATCGACGGCTGTGTGCTCGCCCGGCCCTCGCCGCCCTGCCGGGACGGTTCATGTTCGCCCTCGACGACGGCCGGGGGGACGTGGCCGGCCTGGGCGCGGACGCCACGATCCTGCCCACGGCGCCGGACGAGGCGGCGCTGCTCCTCGCCGGAACCGACACCGGCCTGCGCGTACCGCTCGACGAAGCCGTGACCGTCCTGCTCGCCGCCGCCGAGGCGTTCCTCGACGAGCTGGCCACCCGGGACGTCACCGCCTGGCGGATCGCCGAACTTCCCGACGGCCCCCCCCTGATCACCGCCCGGATACGAACCACTCTCGGACTCCCCGACACACCCCCATTCGAACCGGTGAGACCGCGCGTCGTGACCTCCGGGCCGGTCGGCGTCGTCGAGAGCTCGGACGGGCCGGGGAACCGAACCGGCGCCACAGGAGAGGCGGGTCCCGGAGACGCCGCAGGCCACGGAGACAGGGACACGGGCGGTCCGGAAAACGAGGGCACGCGGGCGGCGCTCGGGGTGGCGATCCCGTTGGGGCGGCTGACCTCCGCGCTGGCATCGATGCTCGCCGACGCCGCCTCGGGCGGGGAGATCCGGCTCACGCCATGGCGCGGTGTGGTCCTGCCCGGCCTGGACCGCGCCGAGGTCACGGGCACGGCCGCCCGCCTGGAGGCCGCCGGACTGGTCGTCGACCCCGCCTCCCCCTGGATCGGTGTGACGGCCTGCACCGGCCGCCCCGGCTGCGCCAAGTCCCTCGCCGACGTCCAGGCCGACGCCGCCACCGCCATCGGCTTCACCTCGCCGTCCGGAAGCGAGCTCTCCGGAGGAGAGCTCTCCGGAAGCGAGCCCTCCACGGCCTCGCCACCCGGGGGTGAGCCGCCGTCCAAGGGCGAACCGTCCACGACCTCACCGTCCGGGGACGAACTCGGCGTGGCCTCACCGTCCAGGAGTGAGCCGTCCAGGGGCGAACCGTCCGGGAGCGAACCGTTCGTGGCCCCGCCGTCCACGATGGGGCCGGGCACCGATACGCTCCCCGTGCACTGGGCGGGCTGCGCCAGGCGCTGTGGCCGCCCGAGGGGACGGGTCGCGGACATGATCGCCACCGGTGACGGTTACCGCCTGGAACTGGACGGCACCGCCCTGACCTGCTCCGGCATCGAGGAGACCGCGGCCGCGGTAGCGGCCGCCAGAGGGGAACTGTGATCGACTACGTCCGCGACGGCGCGGAGATCTACCGCCGCTCCTTCGCCACCATCCGCGCGGAAGCCGACCTGGACGGCCTGCCCGCAGACGTCGCCCGGGTCGCGGTCCGTATGATCCACGCCTGCGGGATGGTCGACCTGGTGGGCGATCTGCGCTGGTCGCCCGGTGTCGTGGCCTCGGCGCGCGAGGCGCTCCAGGCGGGCGCCCCGGTGCTCTGCGACGCCATGATGGTCGCCTCGGGGGTGACCAGGCGACGCCTCCCCGCAGGCAACGAGGTGATCTGCACCCTCGGCGACCCCCGGGTGCCGGAGCTCGCCGCCCAGCTGGGCACCACCCGCAGCGCCGCGGCGCTGGAGCTGTGGCGCGACAGGCTCCAGGGCTCGGTGGTCGCGATCGGCAACGCGCCGACCGCGCTGTTCCGGCTGCTGGAGATGGTCGAGGAGGGCGCGGGCCGCCCGGCCGCCGTGCTCGGCGTCCCGGTCGGCTTCATCGGCGCCGCCGAGTCCAAGCAGGCCCTCGCCGAGCACCCGGCGAGGCTGGAATACCTCGTCGTGAACGGACGCCGAGGCGGAAGCGCGATGACCGCCGCCGCGGTCAACGCGATGGCGAGCGAGGACGAATGAGCGACGACGTGAACGCACGCGTGACCGGACGGCTGTGGGGCGTGGGGCTCGGCCCCGGTGACTCCGAGCTGGTGACCGTCAAGGCCGCCCGCCTGATCGGCCAGGCGGACGTGATCGCCTTCCACAGTGCCCGCCACGGCCGCAGCATCGCCCGCTCGGTGGCCGCCCCCTACCTGCGGCAGGGGCAGGTCGAGGAGGCGCTCATCTACCCGCTCACCACCGAGACCACCGACCACCCCGGCGGCTACCAGGGGGCGATCGACGACTTCTACGCCGCCTGCGCGGTGCGGCTGGCCGCCCATCTGGACGCCGGACGCGACGTGGTGGTGCTGTGCGAGGGCGACCCGCTCTTCTACGGCTCGTACATGCACATGCACAAGCGTCTGTCGCACCGCTACGTCACCGAGGTCGTGCCGGGCGTGACGTCGGTGAGCGGTGCCTCGGCGGTGCTGGGACGCCCACTGGTCGAGCGGGACGAGGTCCTGACCGTGCTGCCGGGGACGCTTCCCGCCGAGGTGCTCGCCGAGCGCCTGGCGGCCACCGACTCGGCCGCGGTGCTGAAGCTCGGCCGTACCTTCACCAAGGTCCGCGACGCGCTGGCCGAGGCCGGGCGTCTCGACGAGGCCTGGTACGTCGAGCGCGCCACCACCGGACAGCAGCGCCTGGCGCCTTTGGCCGAGGTCGACCCCGGCAGCGTCCCGTACTTCTCGCTGGCGCTGATCCCGAGCCCCGTCAACGCGTCGAACCCCGCGCCCGCCGCCGTAACCGGGACACCGGGCGAGGCGAGGACGCGCGGCGAGGTGGTCGTGGTGGGACTCGGCCCCGCCGGGCGTCCGTGGCTGACCCCGCAGGCGCAGGAGGCGCTCGCCGAGGTCGACGAACTCGTCGGGTACGGCCCCTACCTGGACCGCGTCCCGCCCAACCCGCGCCAGCGCCGCCACCCCACCGACAACCGGGTGGAGGCCGAGAGGGCCGCGCACGCGCTGGAACTGGCCGCGGCCGGGTCGAGGGTGGCCGTGGTCTCCTCGGGCGACCCCGGGGTGTTCGCGATGGCCAGCGCGGTGCTGGAGGTGGCGTGCGAGCCGAGGTTCGCGGACGTGCCGGTACGGGTGCTGCCCGGCCTGACCGCGGCGCACGCGGTGGCGAGCAGGGCCGGTGCGCCCCTCGGCCACGACTACTGCGTGCTGTCGCTGTCGGACCTGCTCAAACCCTGGGAGGTGGTCGCCGAGCGGATCAGCGCCGCGGCGAAGGCCGATCTCGTCCTGGCCCTCTACAACCCGGCGTCGAAGAGCCGTACCTGGCAGGTGGCCGCCGCGCGGGACCTGCTGCTCGAGCACCGGGCGCCGGAGACGCCCGTGGTCGTCGGCCGCGATGTCGGCGGGGCCGAAGAGCAGATGACCGTCACCACCCTCGGCGACCTGGACCCCGGCACGATCGACATGCGCTGCCTGCTGCTGGTGGGCTCGTCCACCACGCGGGTGGTCGAGCGAGGTGACGGCGACCGGGTGGTGTTCACCCCCCGCCGCTATCCCGCCTGACCCGGACGTGGCGGCTCCTCCTCAGTCGTCGAGGAGCCGCCACGTGGTGAGGGCGAGTCCGGCCCGCATCAGCCCGGCGGGCTCGGTGAGTTCGACGCCCAGGGTCTTTCCGATCTGTTCGAGTCGGCGGGAGACGCTGCTGTGGTGCAGGTGGAGAAGGTCGGCGGCCCGGCGTAGGGACCCGGTGGCGCAGTAGGCGCAGGGTGTCCAGATCTTCCGGATTGCCGGCCAGTCTGGCGATCGCGCTCACGTCGGCGTTGTCTCGCGCGGCGTCCGGGGGTATCCGCGCGAGCAGCGCCAGAGCGCCCAGGTCGTCGTGGTGGACGACCGGCCGGCGCGCGGTGGTGAAGCGAAGGGCGGTGCGGGCCTCCCTCCAGGAACGGTCAGGGCTTTCCGCGGCACCGATGCCCGCGCGTACGCCCGCCGGAAACCCGGCCGGATCCACGGTGGTGGCCAGGATGACGCCCACGTCGGCGACCGGCGCCGCCTTCACCGGACGGGCCGGGCAGACCAGGCCACCGACCTGGTCGAGCGGACGCCGCGACCGCACCGCGATGACGCGGATCGGCAGGTCGGCGGCGAAACCCAGGAGTCGCAGGGCTCGTGCCCTGGCGGCCTCATCGCTGTCGGAGCTGATCACCAGCTCGACGAGCGCGGGATCGGCCATGGTGGTGCGGGCCGGGCCGTACCTCTCCACGACCGCCGCGGCGGCGATCGCGAGGCGGTCCAGCAGCAGCTCGTCGAGAGGTCCGGGCGGGCCGGGGCGTTCCAGCCACACCGTGCCGATCTCCTCCCCGTCGAGTGTGATCGGCATCATCATGGTGGACACCGGCGGCGCCGGGGCGGGCACCTGACTGCCGTCGGGCGACATGCGAAACACCCGCCCCGCACCGTGCAGCCGGATCCCGGTCACGCACTCGGCCAGGCCCGCCGAGGCCCGCGCGAGTGCCGGAAGGTCCACCCGCCGACCCGGATGTGGCGGTGCGGATCTATCGCCCCTCCCGGGCCCAAGGCGCCATCGTCTGGATGCACGGCGGCGGATTCGTCATGGGCGACCTCGACACCGAACACGCGTGGGCCGTCCGGCTCGCGGACGGCGCCGGCGCGGTGGTGATCTCGGTGGACTACCGCCTCGCCCCCGAACACCGCTTTCCCGCCGCCCTGGACGACACCTACGCCGTGCTGACCTGGGCATCCGAGCACGCGGCCGAACTCGGCATCGACCCGGAGCGGATCGCGGTCGGAGGTCACAGCGCCGGCGCGGGGCTCGCGGCCGCGGTGGCGCTGCGGGCGCGAGACCAGCAAGGGCCGCGAATCCGTTTCCAGCTGCTCAACCAGCCCGGCCTCGACGACCGGCAGCAGACGTGGTCGGCGCGGCACTTCACCGACACGCCCTGGATGACCCGCGACAAGGTCACCGCGGCGTGGCGGCACTACCTGGGCTCCACACCCGCCTCGCCGTACGCCGCCCCGGCGCGCGCCACCGATCTGTCCGGTCTGCCCCCCGCCTACATCGCCACCGCGGAGTTCTGCCCGAACCGCGACGAGGAGATCGGCTACGCGCTGCGCCTGCTGGAGGCGGGCGTCTCGGTCGAGTTGCACCAGTGGCCCGGCACCTTCCACGGATCGCAGGCGATCCTGTCCGCCGAGATCTCGCAGCGGCAACTGGCCGAGCTCGCCGCGGCCCTGCGCCGTGCCCTGGCCGAGTGAGACCTTCGCGACCGACGGTGGCCGACCGGACTCGCCTGCCGGCCACCGTCGACCACCACCGTCGACCACCGGCCCCCACCGACCGGGCGCCGGTCACGACACGATCGACGAAGACGGGAGGGCGATGAACGCCACCGCCGTCGCCACGGCGAAGAAACGGTCCACCCCACCACCGGAGGCCGATGCCGGACCTGGCCTGGCAGAGCTGCTGCGGCCTTACCGATGGAGTTTCGCCGCCGTCGTCCTCCTGCGGATGATCGGCTCCGTCGCGGGCCTGGCACCGCTGCTCGCAGTCGTCGAACTGGGCCGCACCCTGCTCTCGCCCGGACCGATCGACCACGCCCATATCCGGACCATCGTGATCGCGGGCGCGGCCGGCCTGCTCGTCCGGCTGCTGTTCACCGCCGCGTCGGCCGCGATCGGACACGTTCTCGACGACCAGGTGCAGTTGTCGTTTCGCCGGCGACTGGCCGCACGACTGGGACGCGTACCGATCGGCTGGCTCTCCCGGCGCAGGACCGGAGAGCTGACGAAGACGGTGGGACAGGACGTCGGCGCCGTGCACCCGGTCACGCCGCGAGGACACCGGGTGGAACTGCGCGACGTCCGATTCGCCTACACCGACGACCACGAGGTGCTGCGCGGGATCGACCTGGTACTCGAACCCGGAACGGTCACCGCGATCGTGGGCCCCTCGGGAAGCGGAAAGTCAACGCTGGTCCGGCTGTTGCCCCGCTTCTTCGACCCACCCACGGTTCGGTCCTCCTGGGCGGAGTCGACCTCCGCGAGATCGACGGCCGGGAACTCCACCGGCTGATCTCCTTCGTCTTCCAGGACGTCCGCCTGCTGCGCGCGTCGGTCGCGGACAACATCGCGCTGGCGGTACCGCACGCCGACCGCGAGGACGTGATCCGCGTCGCCCGGCTCGCCAACATCCACGATCGAATTCTCCAACTGCCGAACGGATACGAGTCGGTGATCGGCGAAGACGCCGAACTCTCTGGCGGAGAGGCGCAGCGGATCTCGATCGCACGCGCCCTGCTCGCCGCCACCCCCGTCCTGGTGCTCGACGAGGCGACCGCCTTCGCCGACCCGCGGACCGAACAGGCGGTGCGCCGAGCCCTGGCCACCCTGGGCGATGATCGGACGATTCTGATCATCGCCCACCGCCCGGAGACGGTCGCCGACGCCGACACCGTCGTGGTGCTGGAGAACGGGACGATCGCCGAACACGGCAGGCCCGTCGACCTGCTGAAACGCGAAGGAAAGTTCGCCGCGTTCTGGCGGTCCCGCCGATCCGCCACCGCCGACACGATCGAACCCCACGACGGCGCACCGCGAGGAGACGAGCCCCGATGATCCGAACACTGCTGCGCGTACTCGGACACGAGTACGCCCGGCCGATGCGACGAACCGTGGCCCTGATGACGACGACCGCGATAGCCGAAGGCCTGTCCTACGCGCTGCTGGTCCCCGTGCTACGAGCACTGTTCGGAGGCGAAGCCGCCGACGCCTGGCCCTGGCTCACCGCGTTCGGCGCCGCGGTCACGGTCTACGCGATGACGTGGCCGAGGGCGCCGTGCGCGTGGGAGGCGTGGACATGCGCGCGATCCGCACCGAGACACTGATGGAACGCATCGCCATCGTCTTCCAGGACGTCTACCTCTTCGACGGCACCATCGAGGACAACGTACGTCTCGGCCGCCCCGACGCCGAAGAGGCCGAGGTGCGACAGGCGGCGATCGCGGCGCGACTGGACGAGGTGATCGAGCGACTGCCCAACGGATGGGCGACGAACGTCGGCGAGGGCGGCACACTGCTCTCGAACGGCGAACGCCAGCGGGTCTCGATCGCGCGAGCACTGCTGAAGGACGCGCCCATCGTGCTGCTCGACGAGGTGACCTCCGCCCTGGACCCGGCGAACGAGACGGCCGTCAACGACGGCATCGAACGCCTGATGGCGGGCCGGACGGTGGTGATGGTGGCACATCGGATGCGAACCGTCCAACGCGCCGACCGCGTCGTCCTCCTGCAGGACGGCCGGATCGTGGAGGAGGGCCACCACGACGACCTGCTGCGCCGCGGTGGCCGCTACGCCGACTTCTGGGAGATCTCCATGGCACCGACGGCGAGCGAATGAGCCGGCCCATCACGCCACCCCCTGTCACGGGACCGCCACGCCGACCGGCCTTCACAGCTCGCCGGCACGCCGGAGCCGACGCCCCGAACCGCCCCCCGCACCCGCAGCGGGACCGGTCGCGCTCTCCAGCCAGGCGAGCGCCGCCTCGACGGTCGCCACCGAGGCCACCCCCTCCGGCAGCGGCGGACGGCGCACGATCACGACCGGCAACCCGAGTTCGCGAGCGGCGAGCAGCTTCGCGGTGGTCATCTCACCGCCGCTGTCCTTGGTGACCAGCACCTCCACCCGGTGCTCGCGCATCAGCGCCAGCTCGCCGTCCACCGTGAACGGCCCCCGGCTCAGCAGCACCTCCAGACGTCGCGGCACCACCGGCCCCGGCCGGTCCACCGAACGGGCCAGAAACCACTGCCCGTCGAGACCCGCGAAGGCCGGCAGGCTACGGCGTCCTGTGGTCAGGAACACCCGCTCCCCCAGCGAGGGCAGCAACTCGGCGGCGGCCTCCAAAGAGGGCACCCAGCGCCAGTCGTCACCGGGAGCCGCCTGCCAGCCGGGCCGTCGCAGGATCAGCAGCGGCAGGCCCGTACGGGCCGCCGCCTCGGCCGCCGAGGCGCTCATCCTGGCCGCGAACGGGTGCGTGGCGTCCACGACGACCTGGACGCCGTGCTCCGCCAGCCACGCCGCGAGCCCGCCGGGACCGCCGAAACCCCCCTCGCGCACCTCCCCCACCGGCAGCTTCGGATCACGTACCCGGCCCGCCAGCGAGGACACCACGTGCGTCCGCGGGCGATCGGCGAGCGCGGCGGCCAGCCGCCTGGCCTCGTCGGTGCCCCCCAGAATCAGGACCTTCAGCGCGGGGTCAGTCACGGCAGCGCGCGTCGGAGTACAGGTGGCTGTCGGGGAACTCCGAGGCGGTCAGCACACGTCCGACGACGATCACCGCGGTGCGGAGGATCCCCGCGTCGCGGACCTGCCCGGCGATGTCGGCCAGGGTGCCGCGCAGGATCACCTCGTCGTCGCGGCTCGCCCTCGCCACCACGGCCACCGGGCAGTCGGCACCGTAGTTGGGGACGAGCTCCGCCGCGACGGCCTCGATCCGCTGCACCGCCAGGTGCAGGACCATCGTGGCCCGGCTACGGCCCAGCGTGCCGAGGTCCTCACCTTCGGGCATGGAAGTGGAGCGCACCGAGGTGCGGGTCAGCACCACCGTCTGCCCCACCCCGGGCACCGTCAGCTCACGCCCCAGCGACGCCGCCGCCGCGGCGAAGGCGGGCACCCCCGGGATCACTTCGTACGGCACCTTCTCTGCGTCGAGCCGCCGCATCTGCTCGGCCATCGCGCTGAACACCGACGGGTCACCGGAATGCAGCCTGGCCACGTCCTCCCCCGCCCCGTGAGCGGCGACCATCTCCGCGACGATCTCCTCCAGGGTCATCCTCGCGGTGTCGACCAGCCGCGCGCCCCGCGGACACGACTGCAGCAACTCGGCCGGGACCAGCGATCCCGCGTACAGGCACACCGGTGCGGACGCGATCGCCCGCGCTCCCCGCACGGTGATGAGATCCGCGGCGCCCGGCCCGGCGCCGATGAAACGTACCGTCATCGCTTCTCCTCCAGGGCGGGCGGCTTGAGCACGGCCCAGATCGTGACGGGCATCATGGGCCGCCAGCCGGTGAAACCACCGACCGGGGAGGTCCTGCTGACCGCGAGCCGGACCATGTCGCCACCGAGCCTGCCGTGCCAGCGGGCCAGGACCGCCTCGGACTCGACGGTCACCGCGTTCGCCACCAGCCTGCCCCCCGGCCTCAGCGCCTCCCAGCACGCCTCCACCATCCCGGCAACCGTCACCCCGCCGCCGACGAAGACCGCGTCGGGCGTCTCCAGCCCGGCGAGCGCGGCCGGAGCGACACCGGTCACCACGTCAAGACCGGGAACGCCCAGCGCCGCGGCGTTGCGTGCCACCACCGCCGCCCTGTCCGGACGCGACTCCACCGCTACGACCCGGTTGTCCGGATGCGCGCGCATCCACTCGATGCCGATGCTGCCCGCCCCCGCGCCGACGTCCCACAGCAGCTCTCCGGGAACGGGAGCCAGCCGGGACAGGGTGACCGCGCGCACCTCGCTCTTGGTGAGCTGCCCGTCGTGCTCGAACGCCTCGTCGGGCAGGCCGGGAAGGCGCGGCAGCGCGACGGTCCCGGCGTCGGCGCGGCACTCCACGGCGACGACGTTGAGATCGTGGGTCACGGGCGGCGACCAGGTGTCCGCCCTACCCGAGACCACGCGTTCCCCGGCGCCGCCCAGCCGTTCCATGACCGTCACCGTGCTCGCGCCGTAACCTCGGGCGGCGAGCAGCCCTGCGACCCGGGCCGGAGTCCGGCCGTCGGCGCTGAGGACCAGGACGCGACGCCCTTCGTGGACGACCGGATGCAGCACCTCGACGGGACGCGTCACGAGGCTGACCACCTCGACACGGTCGGCCGCCCACCCGAGCCTCGCGCAGGCGAGGGAGACCGACGACGGGTGTGGCAGGACCCGCACCCGCCCGGCGCCGAGCAGCCGCACCAGGGTCGTGCCGATGCCGTGGAACATGGGGTCGCCGCTGGCCAGTACGCAAACCCTGCGGCCCCGGTGGGAGGCGAGCAGCGCGGGCAGCGCGGGCAGGAGCGGCGAGGGCCAGACGACGCGCTCGACACCGCAGCCGACACCGGAGTCGACACCGGGCTCGGCCTCCTGCCCGACGCCCGACTCGCCACCGAACCCCGCACCGTGCTCGCCACCGGGTTCGGTTCCCGGCTCGCCACCGTGCCCGGCAGCGCGTTCGACACCGCAGCCGGTGCCATGCCCGACCTCCGACTCGCCACCGTACCCGGCAGCGCGTTCGATGCCGGTTTCCGGGACGAGCCGCAGTTGCCTGGCGCTACCCATCAGAACCTCGGCGGCGCGCAGCTCGCGTCGCGCCGCCTGCGACAGACTGGCCCAGCCGTCGTCTCCGATCCCGACGACGACAACGGCGGGATCGACGGGATCGACGGCGGTGGAATCGGCGGAGGGGGGCTCAGACATTGCCCAGCACCCGGGTGAGGCGGATCTCGACCACGACACGGGCGGGATTCTCCCTCGGCACCCGATAACGCTCGGCGTAGCGGCGCTCGGCGTCGGCGACCGACTCGGGGTCGGTACGGATCACCGCACGCCCCTCCAGGGTCGACCAGCGGCGCCCGTCCACCTGGCAGACCGCGACGGCCGCCCCACCGTCACCCGCCGCGAGCACATGGCGAACCTTGTGCGAGCCACCCGAGGTGATCACCCTCGCGATCCCCGAGTCGGCGTCCAGCGTCACCCCCACCGGAACGACGTGCGGCGTGCCGTCGGCGCGCACGGTGGTCATCGTGCACAGATGACGCTCCCGCCAGAACGCGCGGAGGTCCTCCCCGAGATCCTTCAACAGCCGACCCTTCCCCGATTCCGCTCTACCGGGCGACATGCTAGCCGTTGCTGATTCCGTAGTCGGATATCAGTAATCCGGGCATTACGGCCCGGAAGGTCCGTCGCGGTGTCACCAGAGCGCGGGCTGCGCTTCGGTGTCCTGAGTACGGTCTCGCGTTTCCTTCCGACCATGGGTCGGTTTTGCGCCACCTGCCCGCCCACCCGTGGCCTTGCGGCTGCGGGTGGTAGCGCGGGTCTTCTGGTCGGCTCCACGCGGTTTCGGAGCTTACGCTCCCTGGTCTCCGGCCACTCCGGTACCAGTGGTGCAGGTCGCCGCGAGGGCGGCAAGGTTTCGGGCTGCGTTCTCGTCCCGATCCATCACAAGGGGGCAGTTGTCGCAGTCGAACACTCGAACGTGCAGCGGCAGCTTGGCTTTCACCGCGCCGCAGCCCGAGCAGGTTTTGGAGGAGGGGTACCAGCGCGACGCCACGACAGTGTGGCCCTCTGCCCACTGGCCCTTGTAGGTGAGCTGACGCCGGATCTCCCCGAACCCGGCGTCAGCGATCTTGCGTGCCAGGCGCCGGTTGCGGAGCATACCGGCGACGTTCAGGTCTTCAACCACCACCGTGCCGTACTCGGCACGGATGCCGGTGGTGAGCTTGTGCAGCGCGTTAGCGCGCAGGTTGCTCACGCGGTGGTGCACCCGGTTGCGTTCAGCGTTGGCCTTGAGCCAGCGTTGCGAAGGTCTCTGTCCCCGATGCCGTAGGTGGACTCGGCCTTACGCTGCCACCACGCCGCCGACACCCAGCCGACAGCCCAGTTGTAGGCGGCCCTGGCCGCGCCGCAGTGTGAACGCAGCGCGGCCTCCTGGGTCGCGTTCGGGTCCAGGGCGAACCGATATGCCTGAACCACGAAACCGGGCCGCGGCTCGAATTTCATCGTTGGCCTTCATTCGCGGTCGCTGCGGCGATGGCTCTGGCGGCACGGTTCTTCGCCGCCCGTTGCCCGTACAGGCGGGCGCACATGGAGGTGAGCATGTCGGTCATGTCGCGCACCAGGTCGTCGGTGTTCTCCCGCGGATCGAGGATGATCAGCTTCCTGTCGGTTGCGGACAGGGCGGCTTGCAGGTGCTCGACACCGAACCGGGCGAGGCGGTCTTTGTGTTCCACGACAATCACGGTGGCTCGCGGGTCGGACAGAACGCGGTGCAACTCGCGGCGCTTGCCGTTCAGGCCGGAGCCGACTTCAGTGACGACCTCGCCCACCGGCAGGCCACGCTTTGCGGCCTCGGTGACAACGCGAGCGACCTGCCGGTCAAGATCCGGTTTCTGATCCGCCGACGAAACCCGGCAGTACGCGACCACGTGGCCGGAAACATGCTTGAGTGGTTCTTCGACGATCCACGTGCCGGAGGGCGCCTGGCGGACGGGTACGGGCATCTTGCCGTCCTTCACCCACCGCCAAGCGGTCTGATAACTCACGCCCTGCCGGCGCGCCCACTCCGAAAGCTTCACGCATCCATGATACACGGCTATACATGACTATGTTTGTCTATAAAATCTTGAGCAGTTGCTAACCCCGAGCCGCGTCCGCCTCCGGACCCGGTCACCGGCCAGGGGTGATCACGCTCCCCCTCGCGGCCCCGCAGGATCCCGCGCGCCACTCCGCCGGGAGCCGATCGACCGGCAATCGACATGGAAGTGGCCGTTCTCCCTGCCGTCGCACCCCGGGCAGGCGGCATCCTGATAAGCATGAGTTATCACATATGCGTGGTGTGCCTGGGAAACATCTGCCGCTCCCCCATGGCCGAGGTCGTACTGAGGAGAACCCTCGACGACCACGGCCTCGGTGACCTCGTCACGGTCGACAGCGCGGGCACCGGCGGCTGGCACCAGGGCGGCCCGATGGACGCGCGGGCCGCCGAGACGCTCTCCGACCACGGCTACGACGGCTCGGAGCACCGGGCCAGGCAGTTCCTGAGCGACTGGTACGACCGGGTCGACCTGGTGCTGGCCATGGACGCCCACAACCTCGGCGCCCTGCGCCGCCTCGCCCCAGCGGGCGCGGACGTGCGCCTGTTCCGCTCCTTCGATCCCGCCGCCCCTGAGGGCGCCGAGGTGCCCGACCCCTACTACGGCGAGCGCGAGGGCTTCACCGAGGTGCTGGAGATGGTCAAGGCCGCCTCCGAGGGACTCGCCAAGCACCTGGCGACCACCCTGAGGTGAGGTCTCCCCGCCGGTTCCGCGTTCGCCTCCATGACCGGCGAAGGGTTTAGATCTTCAGGCGGAGGATTTTCACCGCCCCATCGCCTTTACAAAGTAGATCACAAACTGACCCCCGTCACTCATGAGATGGCCCTGGCCCCGGCGCGCCCGTCCCGCTCATGATGCCGTTCCAGGAGTGGCCCATCCTGGCGTCGTGCCTCCGGGACGCTTCCCGGAGGCACCGACCTCGCCTGCCCGCGCCACCGGCCCCCCTGGATCCGCCGGGCACCTACCCCGTACGGCCGAGCCCGTACGGCGGAGCGGCGGAGGACGCCTCTCGGGCGTCGAGGAGCTCCTCCCAGTGCTCCTGCGCCCAGGCGCACGCGGCGTTCATCGGTTCGAGCAGGCTGCGGCCGAGCGGCGTCAGCGCGTACTCGACCCTCTGCGCGGGATGGGCGGTGCGCACGATCAGGCCATCGCGCGCGAGTGTCCGGAGCGACCGCGTGAGCACCTTCGCGGTGATGCCGCGCAGGGGGATGCGAAGCTCGGAGAACCGCCGCGGCCCGTCCTCGAGACAGCGGATGATCATCCCTGCCCATTTGTCACCGAAACGGATGGGCGTGAGATCGGACGGGCAGACCGGGTCGAACATATCCGGATCGAGGGGCTCTGTCACCGCTCCACCGTAGCCGGGGATCCCGTCGGGGAACACCGCCGACCGTCACACCGAACCACCCGGTGGCCGGGTATCCCGATGGTAACCAGCTGCCCGGTTACCCTCCCGGCAGCGGCCGGCGATCAGGTCCGGCCCTGGACGCGAGGGGTGCGAATGAGCAGGATCATCGTCTTCGGTGCCGGCGGCAGGGGCGGCCGGGCGGCCGTCCACGAGGCTCTCCGGCGTGGTCACCAGGTCACCGCGGTCGTGCGTGACCCGGCCGGGCACAGTGACCTGGCGACGGACGGCGTACGGCTCGTCGCCGGCGACGTCACGGACGCGAACGGCGTCGCGCGGCTCGCCGAGGGTCACGACGCCGCGATCAGCTCCGTCTACGACGCGGGCGCGGCGCACGAGGTCTTCTTCGCCGACGCCGCCCGCGCCCTGCTCGACGGGCTGACGAGGACGGGAGTGACCAGGCTGCTGGTGGTCGGCCTGGCGTCGGTGCTGGAGACCGCCTCGGGGACGCTCCTCATGGACACGCCCGGCTACCCGCAGGAGTACCGGTCGTTCTACCTGGGGCACGCGGCCGGAAACGAGGTGCTGCGCACCGCCCCCGCCGCGCTCGACTGGCTGGTCGTCAGCCCGGCCGGTGACTTCGACCACCGCGGCACCCGTACCGGCCGCTACCGCGTGGCCCCCGCCGAGGCGGCCGGCCGCATCTCCTACGCCGACTTCGCGATCGCGCTGCTCGACGAGATCGACGCCCCCAAGCACCACCGCACGCACCTCGGCGTCGAGGCGGCCTGACGGAAGAGGAGGTCGTCGAGCGTACGGGGGGAGGCGTCCCACCGGCGCCACCGCCGCGCCCGGACGGCACGGAGGGGCGCCGGCCCCACTCAGCGGGTCTCGCCGGTTCCGCTCGCGCGTTCCAGGACCTCCAGGACGGTCCCTGCGAGCAGCGCGATCTTGTAGTGGTTGCGGGCCGCCGGAGCGCACCGGGCGGCCGCCAGTCCGGCCGCCCGGTCGAGGGGCTCGCCCGCCATGAGTGCCTCCTCGACCTCGGGCAGGCGTACGGGGACGCGGGCGACACCTCCCACGGCCACCCTGGCGAAGGTGATCCTCCCGCCGTCGGCGCCCAGCCGCGCCGCGGCCTCCACCAGCGGCCACTCGGCCTCGGACCTGCCGATCGCGCGGTGGTAGGCGGCCCGCTCCCCGGGAACGGGCGGCGGCAGGACGACGGAGGTGAGGATCTCCCCCGGGTCAAGCAGGTGGTCCCGGGAGGGGTCGGAGCCGTCTCCGTACAGGTCGGCGATGGGGAACGGGGCCCTGCCGTGCGTCTCGGCGGAGGCGTCGCAGGCGAGCAGGGCCACCGCCAGCGACGACGGGTGCGGCGCGACGCACGGGCCGCTGTCGAGGATCGCGGCGTTCGGGGAGAGCCCGGCGCGGGCCGGGCAGTGGTCGCCGCCGTTCTGGTGGCAGGAGAAGGCCGGGTTGCGGAAGTACGCGCAGCGGTTGCGCTGCAGCAGGTTGCCCCCGACGGTGGCCACCTCCCGGATCTGGGGTGTGGCCAGACCTGCCGCCGTCAGCGCCAGGCAGGGGTGGGCGGCGCCGAGGCGCGCGTCGCGGGCCACCCGCGAGACCGTGGTGAGCGCGCCGATCCTGACGGAGCCGTCCGGCTGCCAGGTCACGCCGGACAGATCGGGCAGGCCTCGCAGGTCCACGTGCGGTCCGGCCGCCCGGCGGCCCATCAGGTCGGTGCCTCCGGCGCGGAACTCGCCCCCGCGCCGTACGGCTTCGCCGAGGTCGGTGAGTACGGTCATCGAACGCCTTCCAGTGTGGGGATCCGGGGGGTGTGCTCCAGGGAGGTGGCCGTCGGCCGCCCCCTCCCGGGATCCGGGTACGGGTCCGGCCACGTCCGCGCGGAGGGGGTCAACGGGTGATCCCTTCGAGGAGCCGGTCGGGACGAATGGGCAGGTCGTGGGGGCGCCAGCCGGTGGCGTTGTGGACGGCGTTGCCCACCGAGGCGGCCACGCCGACCGTGGAGATCTCTCCGACCCCGACGCCGTTGCCGTTGACGTGGTCCCACCCGTCGCGGTGGAAGTGCACGGTGATCTCGGGGGTGTCGCCGATGCCGGGGATGCGGTAGTCGTCGAGGTTGGCGGTCAGCACGTTTCCGGTGACCGGGTCGACCAGCCGCTCCTCGTACAGGGCGTAGCCGATGCCCTGCACGACACCGCCCTCGCACTGGCTGCGCGCCGGCCGCTCGGCGTAGATGTGACCCGCCGCGATCCCGGCCCACACCCGAAGCGGCCTGACGGTGCCGAGGCGGGTGTCGACCTCGACCTCGGTGACGTGGACGGAACCGCTGAACCCCCGGCCGATCGCCATGCCGCTCATCGGGAAGGGGGTGACGTAGCCGCGCCGGTCGCGGCGGCGCCCGCCCACGACCCTGGCGCCGTCGGTCATGCCCAGCTTCCGCAGGCGCCGCGCGGCGTCGCGCGCGGCGGGGGCCACCGAGGCCGTGGTGCGGCTGCCGATCGAGGGCGGCCCGTGCACGGTGCCCGTCCTGCCGATCTCGACGCGGACGCGCTCGGCGGGCAGTCCGAGCTCCTCGCACACGACGCCGGCGATGACGGTGCGGACACCGGTCCCGATGTCCTGGGTCGCGGTCGAGGCCACGACCACGTCACCCTCGACGCGCAGCTCCACCTCCGTGGCGGGGTCGACCATGTAGAGCCAGTTGGCGGCGGCCACCCCGACGCCCCGGCGGAAACGCCCCGTCTGGGAGCCGGTGGGCGGCCTGGACGTCCACTCGGGCAGGGCCGCGGCCAGGTCGTAGAGCGCGTGCCGTTTGCGGTTGCCGTCCCAGCGGCGCCGCAGCGCGATCGGGTCCTCGCCCCTGCGGTGGGCGGCCTCGTCCACCGCCTGCTCCAGCGCCCAGAGCATGGGGGGTGCCCCCGGCCCGCGGAACGGGGTGCCCGGCGGCTCGTTGGTGACCACGTCGTAGTCGCGGAGCCTGCGGGGCGCGGTGCCGTACACGAGGCGGGCCATCAGCGCGACGGCCGACCCGATGGCCACGCCGCCGTGCCCGTGGACGTCCATGGTGAGGGCGGCGAGGTCGCCCCGGTCGTCGGTGAGCAGTTCGACGGTGGTGCGGGTGCCTGGGCGGTTGCCCGCGTCGGTGAGCTCCTCGGCTCGGCTGAGCACCACGCGCACCGGCGCACCATGGGCCCGGGCGAGCTCGACGGCGGCGATCGTCTCGACGGTGACGCCGACCTTGGCCCCGAAACCGCCTCCGACGTGGTCGGCGACGATGTGGACCCGCTCGACCGGCAGGTCCCACCGCTTGGCGGCCTGCTCGGCGGCGATGGTCACGGTCTGGGTGGACAGGTGCAGGTGCAGGTCGCCCTCGGCGTCCCAGTGGGCGACGCAGGCGTGCGGTTCCAGCGGGGTGTGGACCTGCACGGCGGTGGTGAACGTGCCGGTCACCAGGCGGGGGTCGGCGTCGCGCCTGGCGGCCTCGATCCGCTTGGCGGCGGTGCGCCCGCGCCAGCTCGCCCTGGTGAAGGGACCACGCACGTTGCCGTTCCAGGCACCGGGCAGTTCCATCCCCTCACTGGAGCTGGGGACGTGCTTTCTGGACTCCTCGTCGTAGACGGGCGGGGCGTCCGGCGCGTCGTCGAGCGCGGCGGGCCTCGGGTCGTAGCCGATCTCGGCGGCCTCCGCGATCGCCAGTGCCTCGCGGCGGGTGGGGGCGGCGACGGCGGCGACGGGCTGGCCCGCGTAGCGGACGGTGCGGTCGGGCGGCAGCAGGTCGACCACGTGGGCTGCGTCCACCGTGACCGAGGTGACGCGGGCGTGTGCCCTCGTGGAACGGATGACCACGCCTTCCAGCTGGCCTTCGAGGCGCACGTCGGTCGTGTAGCGAGCGCGGCCCGCGACCTTGTCCATCGCCTCCACCCTGGCGGGTGTCCCCGCGGCGCCGTCGTGTTCTCCCCGGCAGGCGGCGGCGATCGCGGCGTAGATGCCCTCGTACGCGCCACACCTGCACAGGTGACCGGCGAGGGCCGCGGCGATCCGCTCGCGCGGTGGCGCGACGTCGCCGTGCTCGGCGCGCCAGGCGTCGACGAAGGCCGCGCCCTCGACCGCGAACCCGGGCGTGCAGTAACCGCACTGCAGGCCGTCGTGGACGGCGAGGGCCCGCTGGACGGGGTGGTCGAGCCCTTCCGCGGTGGTGATCTCGCGATCCTCCAGCGCGGCGGACGGCAGCAGGCAGCTCGCCTGGGGCACGCCGTCCACCATGACCGTGCACGCGCCGCAGACCCCGGTACGGCAGGCGGCCTTGGCGCCGGTGAGGCCGAGACCGTCGCGCAGGACGTCCACGGCGGCGTCGTCGGGGCCGGCCTCCGTCGTGGCGGGCAGCCCGTTTACCGTTATCTTCATAACTCTCCAGTTGACGTCGTCAACATTATGTTGACAGTGTCAACCAGATACGTTGACGTTGTCAACACAGCCTGCCCGGAAAGGGGATCCACGTGGTGGACGGCACCAGGACCCGCCTGGTCGAGAGCGCGCTGAGACTACTGCGCGAGGAGGGCCTCGACGCCGTGACGCTACGCGCCGTCGGCGACCTGGCCGGCCTGTCCCGTACGGCCCCCTACCGGCACTTCGCCGACAAGACCGCCCTGCTCGCGGCGCTCGCCGTCCGGGTCATCGCCGATCTCAGCGCGCACGTCGCCGCCGCGGTCCTGGCGGCCGAGGCCCCGCGCGACCGGCTGCGGGCCTTCTACCTGAGCTACGTCGAGTACGCCGTCGCGCACCCCGAGGAATACCGGCTGGTGTTCGCCTCGGAGTTCGTCGTCGGGCACCACCCGGATCTGGAGACGGCGATCGACCAGGTGATGACCGCGCTCGGCATGGAGGGACCCTGGGAGGGGCCGGTGCCCAAGGCCAGGGTGATGGCCCTGTTCTCGACCGCCCACGGCCTCGCGGAACTCGCGGTGGCGGGACAGTTCTCCCACAAGGGGATCGGATACTCCGATGTCGTCGACGTCCTCGTGGATCCCGGCGAACGGTGACGAGCGGCCGCGGATGGCCGGAGGGGGGCAGAGAGGGTCAGAGAGGGACGGCGTCCCTCGGGTCGCCGTCACGGGGAGCACCGGCCGGGGAGGGCCGCGAGACGGACCGGCCGCCGCGCTCGGCGGCCCTCGCCACGTTGCGCAGCATCGGCCCGAAGACCAGGCTGTGGAAGGGCGCGACCGACCACCAGTAGAGGTGCCCGGCCAGACCGCGAGGGTGGAAGATCGCCCGCTGACCGTAGACGGTCTCACCCCGGTACGTGAGCACCCGCATCTCCAGCCAGGCGAGGCCGGGCAGGCGCATCTCCGCGCGCAACCGCAGCAGGCGCCCCGGCTCGATCTCCTCGACCCGCCAGAAGTCGACGGAGTCGCCCACCCAGAGCCGCCGGGGGTCGCGACGCCCCCTGCGCAGGCCCACGCCACCGACCAGCCGGTCGAGCAGACCGCGCAGGCTCCAGGCCAGGGGCAGGGAGTACCAGCCCACCTCGCCGCCGACGGACTCGATCACCGCCCACAGAGCCTCGGGGGAGGCGTCGACCCGACGGGCCCGCGCGTCGACGTACAGGCTGCCGCCCGCCCAGTCGGGGTCGGTGGGCAGCGGGTCACTCGGCGCCCCGGGGGTGGAGGCCGAGGACCAGCGGGTGACGACCTTGGCCTCCTTGACGCGCTGGAGGGCGAGTTCGACCGCCCGCCTCAGCCCGATCAGCCCGCCTGGCGGGTCCTCGACGTAGCGGGCGATGTCGTGCTCGCCGCAGACGGCCTCGTTGCGCAGCGACTCCACCAGCGGGCGGGCCAGGCTCGCCGGGACCGGGGTGACCAGCCCCACCCAGTGGCTGGAGAGGCCGGGGCTCAACAGCGGGACCGGGATGATCAGCCTGCGGGGCAGCCCGGCGACCTCCGCGTAGACCCGCATCATGTCGGCGTAGGTGAGCACGTCCGGGCCGCCGATGTCGAAGGAACGGTTCACCTCCTCCTCGACGGAGGCCCAGGCCACGAGGTAGCGCAGCACGTCGCGGATCGCGATGGGCTGCGTTCTGGTGCCCACCCACCGCGGCGTCGTCATCACGGGCAGCCGCTCGGTGAGGTGACGCAGCATCTCGAAGGAGGCGGAGCCCGATCCGATGATGACCGCGGCCCGCAGCACCACCGCGGGCACCGAGGAGCGCAGGAAGATCTCCCCCACCTCGACGCGGGAGCGCATGTGCGGCGAGAGCCTCTCGTCCGGCGCGAGGCCGCCGAGATAGACGACCCGGCGAACCCCGGCGCGCTCGCACGCGGCGGCGAAGGTGGTGGCCGCCTCGCGGTCGGCGGCGGCGAAGCCGCTCCCCCCGCCCATCGTGTGGATCAGGTAGTAGACCACATCGATGCCCTCCAGGGCCTTCGCCGCCTGCTCGGCGTCGGCCGCGTCGGCCTGGGCGACCTCGACCCGGGAGACCCAGGGCTGGTCGCGCAGGCGGCCTGCCGACCTCACCATGCAGCGGACCTCGTGCCCCGCGTCCAGCAGTTCGGGAACGAGCCGCCCGCCGATGTATCCGGTCGCGCCGGTCACGAGACATCTCATGCGTACATTTTCGTACGGCGCCGCCCGGCGGTTGCGGCCGGACCCTTTCATGTGCCGCGCACGGGCTCACGGCCACGCGTTCACCGCGCCTTCGGCCCGCCGTTCCCCGGCCGACGTTTCCAGCCCACCGTTCCCCCGCCGCCGTTCCGTACCCGCCGTTTCCGGCTCAGAGCCTCCGCTGGAACTCCTCGCGGATCTCCAGGAGGATCTCACGGGTGCGCGTGGCCGGCTCGGCCTCGATGCACAGGCGCTCCATGACCTCCAGGTAGCTGTCGACGTCGTCGCGCTTCTCCAGGTAGACGGCGCTGGTGAGCTGCTCCATGTAGACGATGTCCGGCAGGTCGGGCTGGGAGAAGCGCAGGATGCTGAAGGGGCCCCCGGCCGCGGCGTGGCCGCCGACGCTGAAGGGCACGATCTGGACGGTCACGTTGGGCAGTTCGAGCGCGCGCAGGATGTGGTCGATCTGCTCGCACATCGCCTCGGCCCCGCCGAGGGGTCGGCGCAGCACGGCCTCGTCCAGCACGGCCCACAGATGGGGCGGGTCCGGGCGGTGCAGCAGTCGCTGGCGTGCCATGCGCAGTTTCACCCTGCGGTCCAGCTCCTCGGGGGAGGCCGAGGGGAAGCCCAGCCGGACGACGGCCCGCGCGTAGCCCTCGCTCTGCAGCAGGCCGGGCACGAACTGGACCTCGTAGTTGCGGATGCCGCTGGCCGACTCCTCCAGGCCCACGTACGTCTCGAACCAGGGAGGCAGCACGTCGTTGTAGTTGTGCCACCAGCCGGCGAGGTTGGCCTTCTCTACGAGGGAGAGGAACGGCTCACGATCGGCGTCGCTCGTCACCCCGTACAGGGTGAGCAGGTCGGCCACGTCCCTGATCCGGAAGCTGACCCTGCCGAGCTCCATGCGGCTGACCTTGGAGTGCGAGGCGCGGATGGAGTGCCCCGCCTCCTCCAGTGTGATGCCCCGCTGCTCGCGCAGGCGGCGGAGCTGTGCGCCCAGGACGATCCGCAGCACGGTGGAGCTACCCCGCGGTGCGGCCATGGAGGTCATGGAGGCCGCAGAGGGTGGACCGACCGGCCGGCCGTCGGCGCTTGGTGTGATCATCTGCAGTCCTTCGGGCGCGGAACGCGATCCTGCGCCCACTCTTTGTGGCGATCGCGAGCCTTCACGGTACTCCGCTCGCCGCGCTCAGACCATAGAAGATTTTATCTTTCAATCACAGTGGCGGATCTTCAATTGATCAGGTCGTCGAACTCCCCGCTCTTCACCCCGCGGACGAAGTCGTCGGCCTCGCGGCGGGTGTAGATCAGTGCGGGGCCTTCGGGGTCGCGGGAGTTGCGCATCGCGACCCTGCCGTCGGGCAGTTCCGCGAGTTCCACACAGTTGCCGCTGGGGTTGCTGAAGTGGCTCTTGCGCCACACGACACCGTGCATCAGGGCGGCCGACATGCCGTTGTACAGCTGGTTCATCCTCGCCTCTCACCGATTAGGGAGGGAAACAACACTCCGAGTGTAGGGCTTTTTGTGCAGATGCACGTGCATCTGTACTTGCCTATGCACATTACGGAGGGCAAGATGGCAGACGGATCAACCTCGCCACACGATCGTCCCCTCCCCAAGGTCGCCGATGACTGGTTACCGAAGACACGAAGCCACACCCATCCGAGCTGAGATCGGAGGGTGGGAACGGTGGTTGTCGATGCTTAATCACCTGCTCCCCCCGAGCGGCCTGCCCCCCTGGGCCGGTAGGGAGGACCACGTCGGCCAGTTACAGATGGCCGTCCGCAGCCTCCGCTACGACTCGTGCGCGGCGCGGACCGCCCGCGAGTTCACCACCAAAGCGCTGAGGACCTGGGAGCTGGAGCCGCTGATCGACGACACCGGCATCGTGGTCTCCGAACTCGTGACCAACGCCGTACGCCACGGCACGCGAGGTGTCGCGCA
Source organism: Streptosporangium sp. NPDC006930 (assembly GCF_040635605.1). Taxonomy (NCBI): domain Bacteria; kingdom Bacillati; phylum Actinomycetota; class Actinomycetes; order Streptosporangiales; family Streptosporangiaceae; genus Streptosporangium; species Streptosporangium sp. NPDC006930. The sequence continues at coordinate 150,230 of NZ_JBEYID010000010.1, forward strand.
CGCCCGCTCCTTCCCCGAGGTCAGGGTGATCCTCTGCCACACCGAGCGCTCGGTGCTGTGCGCGGTCACCGACCCCAGTGACCAGGGCCCCTGCCTGCGCGAGCCCGACTACGAGGCGGAGAACGGCCGGGGACTCCAGTTGGTCGACGGTGTCAGCGAGACGTGGGGCTGGGCGCCGCTGGAGAGCCGGGGCAAGGCGGTGTGGGCGGCCTTCGCCCTGCCCTCGGCAGGAGAACGCCACCTGGAAGCCTGCCACTGACGACACGCGAGAGCCCGTCACCGACGGTCGAGTGCCGGGAAAGTTACCCGAGTGGAAGGAGGCTCAGACAGAAAACACATCACCCTGTGGGCAGAAGGTCGATAATGTCCGCTGGAACCGCATGCCGGACGGAGGACACCATGGCGTCGTCACAACCTGAGCGCCTCAGGTTCGATCCCACGATCCCGAACGCGGGCCGGATATCCGACTACTTCCTGGGCGGCAAGGACAACTTCGCCAGCGACCGGACCGCCGCGCAGGTGGCGCTCTCCATCGCCCCCGAACTCCCTGCCATGTCGCGGGAAGGGCGCAGATTCCTCGACCGCGTCGTGCGCTTCCTGGTCGAGGCCGGCATCCGCCAGTTCGTCGACATCGGCTGCGGCCTGCCGACCCAGGGCAGCGTGCACCAGATCCTGCGCGGCATCGCGCCCGAGGCGCGGGTCGTCTACGTCGACAACGACCCGATGGTCGTCGTCCACGCCCAGGCCCTCCTGAAGGACGACAGCCCGGCCGTCGTCGTCGAGGCGGACATGCGCGACCCCGAGCGGCTCCTGGCACATCCCGGCCTCACCGACCTGATCGACCTCGACGAGCCCGTGGCGATCCTGCTCTTCTCGGTCCTGACCGACCTCTCCGACGACGTCGAGGCGATGCAGGCCGTCGTCGCCCTGCAGAAGGCCGTCGCACCGGGCAGCTACATGGCCCTCTCCCACGCGGTCTCCGATCTGTGCCCGGACAGGACCGCGCGGCTCGCCACCCTCTTCCAGGACAGCGGGTCGATCACCGGTCCCCGCCGTGCGAACCTGCGCACCAAGGCCGAGGTCGAACTCTTCCTCGACGGGCTGAAGCCGGTCGAACCGGGCGTCGTCTACATTCCCGAATGGCGGCCGGAGGGCGCGATGCCCCACCGGCCGGATGCCGTCTGGGTCGTCGGCGGAGTCGCGCGAAAAGAGTAGGCTTTTTTGGGAAATCGTCGAGTTTTGCCGGCATTCATGGCGCCTCGGCATCTGTTCACGCGACGCGCGATTCTCTAATGTCGCAGGCAACAGCGGAGGTGAGAACTTGAACGACACGTCCCGGCGGCCGGGGGCAGGCCTGGACACCAGCGTTCCCAACATCGCCAGAATGAACGACTACTTCCTCGGCGGGAAGGACAACTTCGCCGCCGACCGCAAGGCGGCCGAGGAAGTGCTCGCCATCGCGCCCGAGATCAGGACCATGACGCACGAGGCCCAGGCCTTCCTGCGCCGGATGGTGCGATATCTCGTCGAGCGAGGCATGACCCAGTTCGTCGTCATCGGCGCCGGTCTGCCCAGCCGCCGCAACGTCCACCAGGTGGCCCAGGAGATCGCGCCCGACACGCGCGTGGTCTACGTCTCCAACGACCCCGTGGTGCTCTCCCACGCCCGCGCCACGCTCGCCACCAACCCGTACACCACCGCCGTCGAGGGTGACGTCCTGCACCCCCGCGAGCTGCTCACCGACCCGGAACTACTGCGTCTGGTCGACCTGGAGCTACCGGTGGCCGTCCTGATCCTGTCGGCCCTGCAGTTCATCCCCGACGAGGACGACCCGCACAAGAGCGTGGCCATCCTTCGCGACGCGGTGCCGGTCGGCAGCCACTTCGGCATCGGCCACGTCGTCTTCGACACGCGACCGGAGGCCAAGGGCCCGCTGGTCGAGATCTTCCAGCGGGTCCTCGGCCGCACCGAGGACGCCTCTCGGCGGAGCGATCAGGTGCTGCGCTTCTTCGACGGGCTGGAACTGGTCGACCCCGGCCTGGTCTACATACGCCACTGGCACCCCGACAACCCGCTCACCGCGCAGGGCCGCGACAGGACGTGGACGATGGGCGGGGTGGCCCGCAAGGTCAAGGACTGACGAGCACCGCCCCCCGCACGCGACCGGCGGATCCCTCCCGCCCGCCTCCAGGAGATTCCGACAGGAGGACCTAACCCGCGACCAGGAGGTCGTCGCGTTCCACGGCCTCCAGCGAGAGCGTCTTGTAGCCGACCTCGTCGAACAGCACGGTGATCCGGTCGCTCTCCCTGCTCATCACCATCCCCGGCCCCCAGGCGCTGTGCCGCACCCTGGCGTGCATCGCGAAGGGCCCCTCGTCCGCGGCCTCCGGCTCCTGGGGCAGGCCCGCACGGCAGGTGTCGCAGGCCTCGCAGCCGTGCTCGCGCGGCTCGCCGAAGTATTCGAGCAGGAAGCGGCGGCGGCAGCCCGTGGTCTCCGCGTACGCGCGCATCATGTCGATCCTGGAGTCGTCGATGCGACGCCGGGTGTCGTCCAGCTCGACGGCGCGCGCCGTGGCCGCCTCGGGCTCGGGACCGCCGGACACCCGGCGCAGGTCGCCCTCGCCGGTGACCTCGATCGCGTTCGCCCGCTCCAGCAGGTTGACCAGCCGGGTGAGCCGGGTGGCGCCGACGTCGAGCAGGGCCCGCATCTCGCCCGCGGGTACGGTGCCGCCGTGCTCGTACACCAGCGTGGCGACCCGCAGCAGCAGCTCCTCGTCGGCACGTCCCCCGGCGAAGAACCTGCGCAGCCCGAGGTCCTCGGAACGGTAGAAGAGCACCGCGGCGGCGGGCTCGCCGTCCCGCCCGGCCCGGCCGATCTCCTGGTAGTAGGAGTCCGGCGACTCCGGCGGGGCGGCGTGCAGCACGAACCGCACGTCCGGCTTGTCGATGCCCATGCCGAACGCCGAGGTCGCGACCACGACGTCCAGCTCGTCGTCGCGGAACATCTCGTGGATCCTGTGCCGCTCGGCCGCCTTCATCCCCGCGTGGTACGCCTCGGCCCTGCGACCGGCCTCGCGCAGCGCGGTGGCGTACTCCTCGGCGGCGCGGCGGGTGGCGACGTAGACCAGCCCGAGTCCTGAGCGGGACGCCGCGTCCTCCACCAGCGCCCGCCTCAGGTCCTCCTGGGTGACGAAGCGGCGCACCTGTAGGTCGATGTTGGGCCGGTCGAAACCCCGCACGATCTGGCGGACGTTCCTCAGGCCGAGGGCGGTGACGATCTCGTCGCGTACCGCGGGGGCGGCCGTGGCGGTCAGCGCCACCACCGGCGGATGCCCCAGCTGCTCGATGACCTGGCCCAGCCTCAGGTAGTCGGGCCGGAAGTCGTGGCCCCACGCCGACACACAGTGCGCCTCGTCCACGGCGATCAGCGAGGGACGCGCGGCGCGCAGCCGCTCGACCGTCTCCGGCTTCGCGAGTTGCTCGGGTGAGAGGAAGACGAACTCGGCCGCGCCCGCGCGTACGGCCTCCAGGGACGCCTCGCCACCGGACTGGGCGGAGTTGACCGCGACCGCCCCGCCCGCGTCGGCCTCGGCCAGCCCGGCGACCTGGTCACGCTGGAGGGCGATGAGCGGCGAGACGACGACGGTGGGCCCGTCGAGCAGCAGTGCCGGCACCTGGTAGACGGCCGACTTACCGCTGCCGGTGGGCATGACCACGAGGGCGTCGCCCCCGGCGAGCAGGTGACGCATGGCGTCGAGCTGCCCGGGGCGCAGGTCACGCCAGCCGAAGACCTTGCGGGCCACGGCACGCAGCTTCCGCGCCCTCGGCCCGAACCTGTCCTTGATGCTCATGCCCTCCGCCTTCCCGCCGTGTGACGGCCAGGTACCCGCGGATCGGGGCACTAGTCGCGCGATGCCCCGTTGATCGAAGGAGGGCGCGGGAGGGACGGTAAGCGGGAGACGCCGATAAGGGGCGCCCCATCGCGGGCACCCCTCCCTCGGCCGGATCGCGGCCCGGCTGTCAGCCGTCAGGTCACGGCTCGGCCCACCGGGTCACCCCGGTCCGCCGTGTCAGGCCACCACGCCTGCCGCGTCGCGGCTCGGCCGGCCTGCCGGGTCACCGCGGGCCAGGTCGCGGTTCGGAGCGCCGGGGCACGGAGGCCGCCGGCATCGTGAACGGCCGTCGCGGTCGTCGTGACCGCGACGGCCGTCACGACCGCCGCGTGTTCACCGCTTTCGCCGCGGTCACTTCGGCATGAGCACCGTGTCGACGAGGTAGACGACGGCGTTGGAGGTCTGGATGTTGCCGCAGAGGACCTTGGCGTCGTCGACGGTGAAGTCCTCACCGGAGCCCGTGACGGTCAGCGTCCCTCCCTGCATCGTGGTCAGCGTGCCGGTCGTCAGGTCCTGGGGGGTCTTCTTCCCCTCGACGACGTGGTGGGTCAGGACCTTGGTCAGCTCCGCCTTGTCGGCCAGGAGCTTGTCGAGCTTGTCCTTCGGAATCTTGGCGAACGCCTCGTTGGTGGGTGCGAACACCGTGATGTCCTTGGCGGAGTTGAGTGTCTCGGTCAGGCCGGCCTGCTCGATCGCCTGGGCCAGCGTGGACAGGGAGGGGTTGGAGGCGGCGGCGGTGGCGACCGGCTGCGAGGCCATCGCGCTGAGGCTGCCCTCGCCCTCGGCGGGCAGGGACGCGCACCCGGGGCCGAACGGCTCCGTCATCATGCCCGAGGGCTCGGGCGAGGCGCCCTCGGTGGGCATGGTCGAGTCTGTCGGGACCGGTGTGGGAGAGGTGATCCACCCGGGGGCGGCGACCGCCTGCGCGGCGGGGGCCGCGGTCAGGGCGAGTACGGTCAGGGCCGATGCCAGAAGAGACTTCTGCTTCACGGTTTTCTCCTTGATTGGGCGGATGAGCCATCCGGGTCCGTCGGCGGGTTCCCGAGCCACTCATGTCCTGTATTGGAGATCAATTCCCTGAGATTTGAGGCTAAATGCCCCACTAGAGGACTCTTGACCACATATCTCCCGAGAGAGATAGCTATTTTCCGCTCGACAGGGCGTTAATCAAGGCCCTCCGCATCCCCCCGTAGAGTGGGAATCATGAGCCCGAAGATCGCAACCAACGAGGTCGTCTCCCGCGACCGGCTGCTGGATTTCCTCCGTGGCCGCCACCGTGCGCTGGTCATCACCGCGCGGCGCGACGGCAGGCCACAGGCGTCCCCGGTGACCTGCGGCGTCGACGCCGAGGGCCGCATCGTGGTGTCCACCTACCCCGAGCGCGCCAAGACCTCCAACGCCCGCCGCGACCCGCGGGTGAGCGTCGTGGTCCTGTCGGACGACTTCGACGGCCCCTGGGTGCAGGTGGACGGCACGGCCGAGGTCCTCGACCTGCCGGAGGCCCTCGAACCGCTGGTCGACTACTACCGGTCCATCTCGGGTGAGCACCCCGACTGGGACGAGTATCGAGCGGCGATGACACGGCAGGGCAAGTCGCTGTTGCGCGTCACCCCGGAGCGCTGGGGCCCCATCGCCACCGGCGGCTTCCCCGCCCGGTTGGCCTGAGGGGCCTGGCGCCCGGACCGGTCCGCCGGCCAGGAGACGACCTCCAAGGATCACCCCAGGTCGGCCAGGACGGCGTCGGCCGCCCTGCGCCCCGAGACCAGGGCTCCCTGCTGCGAGCCGGTGTCGCGGTGGTCTCCGCAGACGTAGCGGCCCGGCGCGAAGCGCACCGGGCGTCGCAACGAGAACGGCGGCACCATCGCGGGCAGCGCCTCCTTGACGGCGTACGTCGCCAGATGGTCCCAGTTCGAGGTGTCCGTCCCGTAGATCTGTGAAAGCCGTGCCCTGACCCGGGGCTCGTCCGCGTCGGAGAGGACTCCCAGCACCGACGTGGAGACCAACGCCCGGCCCGGCGGCGCGTACGCGGGCGCGGCGTCGCTGATGACCAGGGTGTCGGTGATGTGGCCCTCCGCGTCGACGATCTGCGTGGGGTCGTCCATGGGCGAGCGGGAGGCCACGTGGTAGAAGGTCGTCACCGAGCGCATCGCCGGAGTCTCCAGCCCCGGATAGAGTGCGGCGGCCATGGCGGGATCGGTGGCCACCACCACCGCGCGGGCCTGGATCGTCTCGCCCCCGGCCGTCTCCACCCCCTCCTCGGTCACGGCGAGGACCGGGGTCTCCAGCGCGAGCGCCCCCGGAGGAAGGCGTCCGGCGAGCTGTCGGGTGATCTCTCCCATGCCGAGCGCGGGCACCCCGACCGTTCCCCGGGCGAAGGCGCGCCAGATGAGGTGGAAGAAACGGCTGGAGGTCTCCAGTTCCCGCTCCAGGACGACACCGGAAAGGAACGGGCGGATCAGTTTCTCGACCATCCTCGGTGAGACGCCCCAGTGCCGCAGTTCCTCGCGCGTGGTGCGTTCGCGCCCGTCGCGCAACCGGCTCACCGGCAGCAGGAGGTCCCGTGCGGTCAGCGCCGCCAGGGCCGCCTTGTCACGCGGGGAGCCCACGTCGGCGAGGAGCCCGCTGAGCGCCTGGCCCGGATGGCGCCAGGGCAGCATGAACCGCTCCCGCCGCCCCCTCTCGAAGGAGATCAGGCCGGACGGGATCGGGCGCAGGTCCAGAGCCCCGACGTCGAGGACCCGCGCGGCCTCCGGGTAGGCGGTGTTGAAGACCTGGAAGCCGCGGTCCAGCCGGAAGCCGTCCACGACGTCGGTGCGCACCCGGCCGCCCGCCTCGTCCGCCGCCTCGACGACGCGGACCTCCATCCCCGCCGAACGCAGCCGCAGGGCGCATGCCAGACCGGCGAGACCCGCACCGACGATCACCACCGTGTCCGGCATGACGCACCCCCTCAAGGCGACGGCGGCACGAAACCTCAGGGGTCCGTGGAACCCCTCGGGTGAGGGAATCCGCCATCCTTGTCTTCGAGCGGCGGGTGCCGGGGGTTGCGCCCGCCGATCCGTTCGTCGTACGACCTACCCCAGCTTCACGGTGATCTCTCCCCCGAGCCGGAAACCTCCGGTCAGTTCCAGGTCGTCACCGCTCCAGAAACGGCCGGGGTCGTACCAGTTCGGCCGCCGCCCTCCGGGCAGCAGTCCCATGGCCTCGTAGGTGACCGCGACGACCTCCGCGCAGTAGGCGCTCTCCAGGGCGCTCTCCTCGGCGCCCCGCTTGAAGATCTTGGGCACCCGCCCCTTCATCCAGCGGCCGGCGAGCCTGGCCGTCGAAGGGAAGGGCGTGCCGTCCAGCCGGGCGACGGTGCGCAGGACGGCGTCCTCCATCTCGCGGGGTGCCTGCGGCTCCAGCTGCCTCAGCCAGCCGCGCTGGCCGTATCTGGTGGCCCAGACCGTCACCGCCTCGCGCAGGTCGTGCAGCTGGACGCCGCGCTGGTGGGTTCCCGACCACAGGTCGGGCAGGGAGCGACCCAGTTCGGCGTGCCACATCAGGGGCGGCATGTCGTCGATGACGACCGACATGCCGACGTGGTTGACGGGGCTGTTCGTCATGGTCTGGATCGCTCGATCGGGCACCGTTCGACCGCGGAACAGCCACACGTCGCCGGTGCGGGTCAGGTTGACGGCCTCATCGAGGCTGATGCTCTTGCCGGACATTCCGATAGCGTAGGCACATGCGATGGTGGAAGATACTCGGTCTGGCGGGTGTGGCGGGCGTCGCGGCCACGGGGGTCGTGATCGCGCGGGCCGAGCGCCGCCGGCAGGCGTACACCCCGGAAGAGATCCGCGCCCGCCTTCGCGCCCGCCTGGAGGAGTCCCCCGGTGAGCTCTCCCGGGATTCCTCCGAGCCGGTCCCCAGGGCCGTCGGCCCCGCCGACCAGGCGCCCTGACTCCGAGCCCTGTCCTGACGGCCCCCTTCCCGCCGACCGGACCGGACACCTGGAGCCCCGGCAGCGACGCGCCTGAGTCGCTGCCGTGCCCCAGGTGTCCGGCAGCGGCTCGGGCGCGTCATGCGAGGGCGAACCGTCGTCGCCGTCGCCCCTGAGGGCCGTTTCCCGGGCGAGTCGCGCGCGGGGGCGGGCCGCGAGACGGCCCGCCCCCGCCCTGCGGCCGTCAGTCGAAACGGATCGCGGCCGGGTCCCATCCCTCGGGCAGCGGTACGGGCACCGGGCAGGTGCTGCCGACCTCCACGAACTCGCCCCGCTCCGCGGACTCCGCGATGGCGATCATCGTGTCGAGGACGTGCAGGCCGAGCTCGCCGGTGGTCCGGTGCGGCCTTCCCTCGCGGATGGCCTGGGCCATGTCGAGCACGCCCAGGCCGCGACCGGCCTCGGTGCCCTTGATGGGAACCGGCGTCCACTCCTCGTCGGCGGCCCGGCGCAGCCGGACCTCACCGCCGAAGGTGTTGGGATCGGGCACCTCCATGGTCGCCTCGGTACCGGTGATCTCGACGAACCCGGTGCGGCCCAGCGGCGAGTCGAAGCTGAAGACGAGCGTGGCGGCCTGCCCCGCGGCGAACTCCAGGAGCGCGGTCGTGTGGGTGGGCACCGCCACGGGAACACGCGTCCCCGCCTTGGGGCCGGAGCCGACGACCCGCTCGTCCCTCGCCCTGCGGCTGACCGCGGCCACCCGCGCCACCGGGCCGAAGAGGGTCACCAGGGTCGTCAGGTAGTAGGGACCCATGTCGAACAACGGCCCGGCCCCGGGCTGGAAGAAGAACTCGGGGTTTGGGTGCCAGACCTCGGGACCCGGTGTCTGGAACAGGGTGAGGGCGGTGAGCGGGGTGCCGATGGCCCCCTCGGAGACGAGCCTGGCCGCGGTCTGCAGCCCCGCGCCCAGGAAGGTGTCGGGGGCGCTGCCCAGGAGCACCCCCGCCGCGGTGGCGGCCTCGACGAGCCGCGCGCCGGACTCCCTGTCCACGGTGAACGGCTTCTCGTTGTAGACGTGTCGCCCGGCCAGGACGGCGGCGAGCGCCACCTCGGCATGCGCGGCCGGGATCGTGAGGTTGACCACCAGTTCCACGTCGGGGTGCGAGATCGCTTCCTGCGGGGAGGTCGCCACCGGCACGCCGTAGCGCGCGGCGACCTCCTCGGCGCGGGCCAGGTCCAGGTCGGCGCACGCCACCACGCGCACGCCGGGGAAGGAGGTGAGGTTACCCAGGTACTGGTGGCTGATGTTGCCGCACCCGACGATCGCCACCCCGAGCGGGCCGGTCATGCGCTCACCCGCCCGGCGGCGACGAGACCGGTCAGGTAGACGTGACTGTCGTCCAGCGCCTGGAGCATGTCGGTGGCGCAGTGGTCGAGCTCCACGATCCGCACCGCGTCCGGCGCGGTGTTCAGCGCGTCCACGATGGGCACCTGGCCGGCGCCGACCGCGGTCATCGGGCCCTCCTGGGTGGCGGGGCCGTCCTTGACGTGCAGGTGGCTCACCCGCTCGCCCAGCCGGGTCAGCAGCCCCGAGGGGTCGACCCCGCCGGTCGCCGCCCAGTAGAGGTCGACCTCCAGCAGCACCGAGGGGTCCAGCAGTTCCGCCAGCACCTCCAGCGCGGGACGGCCGTCCACCCGTTGCTCCAGTTCCCACCAGTGGTTGTGGTATCCGAGCCGTAGCCCGTGGTCGGCGGCCTCACGGGCCGCCTCGCCGATGTTCCTCGCCGCCAGCTCGACCCCCTCCCTGTCGGCGAACCACTCGGCGGGGGCGGCGGGCACGATGACGGTCCGCGCGCCGACCGCGACGGCCCCGGCGAGCGAGGACGCGCGCCGCTCGTCGAGGAGCGGGGCGTGAACGCTGCACACCGAGAGCCCGGCCTCCTCCAGATCCTCGCGAAGACCTCCCGGATCGAGATGCGCGTCGAACGGCTCGACCGCGTCGTACCCCATGCCGGCGATGCGGCGCAGCACGGCGCGGCGATCGACGGCCGCCTGTTCGCGTACGGAGTACAGCTGGACGGCGAGTGAGCTCATCAGTTCTCCTTAGGCGTGGAGGACACCTTCGCCTGCGGGCGAAGGAGAGAACGCGGCTTCCTACCCCGCGACGGGGAGTACCAGGGCCGCGGCGCCGTACAGGCCGGCGTCGCGTTCCAGGGAGGTCCGTTCGACGGTCAGGCGGCGCAGGAAGGCGAGGCCCGCCCGTTTGGCGACCGCCTGGCGCAGCGGGGCGAGCAGGGTCTCTCCCGACCCGGACACGCCGCCCCCGATGACGACGTCGTCGATGTCGAAGAGCGCCGCCGTGGTGAGGATCGCCACGGCCAGCGCGTCGGCGGCCCGCTGGAAGGCCAGCTGGGCGGCGGGCACCCCGCGCGCGGCGTCGGCCGAGAGCGCGCGGGCGTCCGGATGCGCGCCGGGAGCGCTCCAGCCGTTCGCCAGCGCCCAGCGGACCATGCTCGGGCCGCTCGCGATCGTCTCCAGGCAACCGGTCGCCCCGCAGGGGCAGAGCTCTCCGTCGCGGTCCACGATGATGTGCCCGATGTGTCCGGCGTTTCCTGTGGGTCCCACGTACGGCGTCCCGTCGAGGACGAGGCCCCCGCCCACACCGGTGGACACCACGATGCCCAGCAGGGCGCGGGAGCGCGAGTGCCCGCCCCGCCACCACTCCCCCAGTGCCATGCACTGCGCGTCCCCCGCGAGCGCGACGGGAAGGCCGGGAAGGAGCTCGCTCACCGCACCGACCAGGGGGAAGCCTCGCCAGGCGGGGATGTTGACCGGGCTGACCGTACCGGCGACGGCGTCGAGGGGGCCCGCGGAGCCGATCCCGATCCCGACCGGATCCCCGGCGCCGGTGTCGTCGACGCCACCGGCGGTGTCTGCGGGGCGGATGTCCCGGGTACCACGGATGTCGTGGACGAGCGAGACCAGTGTCGCCTCGGGGTCCCGGCCGACCGGCACCTCCACCCTGCGTGTCACGGTCCCGTCCGGCCTGACCAGCGCCGCGGCGAACTTGGTGCCTCCGATGTCGATCGCGAGAGCGGTCACCGGCCGGCCCGCCCGGCATGCCGGAGCGCGGCTGGAGGGCAGATGACCATCGGTGCCACCGCGCGGCTGTGCAAGGGGATCCTCCGGTGATCGATGACACAAAGGGTACTTTTCCCAAGTGACCGGGCAAACAGGCTGAAGGTACGACGGCAATGACAACGTTGTCAACGGTATGCGGGGAGCACAGAGCCACCGGTTCACCCCAAGCCCTCATGAGTTGTGCAGCCTTATCCGATTTAAGGGCAGATACGGTTAGCCCAGGTGTGATGTGAGGAGACTGCGATGACGCACGAACACGCGGGACAGCCCGCCAGGCCGTCCGATCTGGTCGACGTGGCCCGCCTGGTGACCTCTTACTACGCCCTGCATCCCGACCCGGGTGAGATCGGCCAGCGGGTGGCGTTCGGGACGTCGGGACACCGGGGCTCCTCGCTGAACGTCGCCTTCAACGAGGACCACATCCTCGCGACCAGCCAGGCCATCGTGGAGTACCGGGCCGCGCAGGGGGTCGACGGCCCGCTGTTCCTGGGCGCCGACAGCCACGCGCTGTCGGAACCGGCCAGTGTGTCGGCGCTGGAGGTCTTCGCGGCCAACGGGGTGACAGTCATGATCGACAGCCGGGACGGCTACACCCCGACCCCCGCGGTCTCCCACGCGATCCTGGCCCACAACCGGGGACGTTCCTCGGCGCGTGCCGACGGCGTGGTGGTGACCCCCTCGCACAACCCGCCCGGCGACGGCGGCTTCAAGTACAACCCGCCGCACGGCGGCCCCGCCGACACCGACGCCACCTCCTGGATCCAGGACAGGGCCAACGCGCTGATCGCCGACGGGCTGAAGGAGGTCAGGCGGGTCCCGTACACCCGGGCGCTGGCCGCCGACACGACCGGCCGGTACGACTTCCTCGGCCACTACGTGGACGACCTGCCCTCGGTGCTGGATCTCGACGCTGTCCGGGAGGCGGGGGTGCGCGTCGGCGCCGACCCGCTGGGCGGGGCGAGCGTCGCGTACTGGGGGGAGATCGCCGAGCGGCACCGGCTGGACCTGACGGTGATCAACCCGCTCACCGACCCGACGTGGCGGTTCATGACGCTGGACTGGGACGGCAAGATCCGGATGGACTGCTCGTCGCCGTACGCGATGGCCTCGCTCATCGCCAACCGTGACGCCTTCGACGTCTCCACGGGCAACGACGCCGACGCCGACCGGCACGGCATCGTCACGCCCGACGGGGGGCTGATGAACCCCAACCACTACCTCGCCGTGGCGATCTCCTACCTCTACTCCCACCGGCCAGGCTGGCCCGCCGGTGCCGGGGTCGGCAAGACGCTGGTGAGCAGCGGCATGATCGACCGGGTGGCCGCCGACCTGGGCAGGCCGCTGATGGAGGTCCCCGTCGGGTTCAAGTGGTTCGTGCCGGGCCTGCTGGACGGCTCGCTGGGCTTCGGTGGCGAGGAGAGCGCCGGGGCGTCGTTCCTGCGACGCGACGGCTCGGTGTGGACCACCGACAAGGACGGCCTCATTCTGGCGCTGCTCGCCTCGGAGATCATCGCGACCACGGGCCGTTCACCGAGCGAGCACTACGGCGACCTGGTGTCCAGGTTCGGCGACCCCGCCTACGCCCGCGTCGACGCCCCCGCGACCCGGGAGGAGAAGGCGGTGCTCGCCAGGCTCTCGGCCGAACAGGTCACCGCGGGCAGCCTCGCCGGCGAGGAGATCACCCAGGTGCTGACCTCGACCCCCGGCAACGGCGCGGCCCTCGGCGGGCTCAAGGTCTCCACCGAGAACGCCTGGTTCGCCGCCCGCCCCTCGGGCACCGAGGACGTGTACAAGATCTACGCCGAGTCCTTCAAGGGCCCCGAGCACCTGAAGCGGGTGCAGCAGGAGGCGCGCGACCTGGTCTCGGCTTCCCTGGGCTGACGGCGACGACGCACGCCCGGCGGGTGCGCCCGAGGGCAGGCACCCGCCGGGCGGCCCGCTCCCGGCGGGTGTCCTTGGACGAAAGCGGGCGCGGCCTCAGGTGAACATGCGCCAGGCGGCGGGCAGGACCGTCCAACGGCGCCGGGTGATCCGTCCCGTCAGCTCGCCGTCGGCGTTCACCGGGACGGAGTCGCCCTCCACGGTCACCTCCCTGCCACGGATGGTGATCACGTCGCGCAGGCCGGGATGGGTTCCCCTGCGAAGCCGGAGGGCGTAGGCGAGCCTGTCCAGCGGTCCGGTCGTCAGCGAGACGACGACGTCGGCCATGCCGTCGTCAGGCCTGGCCCGGGGAGCCAGCGGGGTGCCGCCGCCGATGGTGAGGCCGTTGCCGATCCCCACCATGAGCACCCGGCGCCCATCGCCGACGGAGCGGCCGTCCACCGTGACGCGCAGCCGCCAGCCGGGGCTTCGCACACCGGCGAGCAGCGCTCCCGCCGCGTAGGCGAGCCGCCCGAGCACCGGCTTGAGCGGCGTCGCGTCCTCGGACGCCTCGGCGCCGATGCCGAGGTGGACCATGTTGACGACGACCCCGTCCTCGTCGTCCACCAGCAGGTCGAGTGGCTGGGGCCGGCCCGCGAGCACGACGCGGGCGGCGACCGGCGGGTCCAGCGGGACGCCCAGGCCGCGAGCGAAGTCGTTGCCGGTGCCCAGCGGGACGAGCCCCACCGTGCGGGCCTCCAGTTCGCCGCGCCGGTGCAGGGCGGCGACCACCACGTGCAACGTGCCGTCGCCGCCCAGCACGACCACGTCCCTGCCCGGACAGGAGTCGAGCATCTCGTCCAGGTCCTTCTTCCCTGCGGGCGCCTCGATCACGTCGGCGCCACCGCCGCGCAGCGTTTCGAGTGCGGCGGTCCTGGCCTTCTCGTCGGCGCTCCCCGCGCTCTCGTTGTAGATCGCCAGCAGCTGGGCCATGTCGTTCCTCCACGTGGTCGTCCCTACGGCTCCTGCCCACCGGAGCCCCGATCACGCGGGTCCCGCCCCATCCGCCACCAGCGCAGGGACACCCACAACCCGGTCGCGACACCGATCAACACGGCCAGGACGTACACCGCGCGGATCGTCTCCTGTGAGGTGTAGCCGTTACCCGCCACGAGGATCGCCATGAGCAGCGCGGCCAGCAGTCCCACTCCCACACCCCCGGCGATACCGAGCAGCCCCACCTTCAGCGCGCGTGACAGACGGCCGCCGGGAGGCCGGGGCACCGGCGTCATGACGGCCATGATGCGGCCCACGACGAGGGCGGGATCGTCGTCGACCCCGCCGGCGACGAGCTGGACGGTCACCCCGCCGCGCTCGGGCTCGCTCAGGCAGATCCATTGGCGCTCGTCGAGGAAGACGGTGGCGCCTCCCGCACCGGGAACGGTCAGCCACAGGAACGGCGTGCCCTCGGGAAACGTCCTGACGCCGTGTCTGGCCGTCGGCGCGTGCACGTCGAGCGCCGCGCCGAGAGCCCGCAGCGCCACCTCCTGGCCGGATCTCCCCACGGCTGCCTCCCTTCCTCGTCCCTGTGCGGCGCGACCGGGCGCTCGCCTTCCGGCGGGGCGCCCCCCGGGCCGAGGGGCGCCCGGAGGATCTGAGCCGTACGGCGGATCCCGGGGACCGGTCCCGGCTCCCGGCAGGGCCCGGCGAGCGGTCAGGCGGACCTCACACGGCGGACCTGCCGAAAGAACCGGTCTCGGCGAGGGAGAGGGAGCAGACCTCGTCCAGCACGTCGCGAAGCCGGGCCCGGTAGTCCTGGTCGGCGAGCCTGCCGTCGGCGTCGAACGGGACGGGGGTCGTGGAGACGGCCAGTTCCGCGCCCCGGACCACCGCGCCCGCCGCGCCGAGCGCCCTGCGCAGCTGGATCTGCGTCCACATTCCCTCGTGGGCGCGCGGGCAGGCGGTCACCACACCCACCGGCTTGCCCATCAGGACCGCGCCACCCCGCGCGGAGACGATCCAGTCGAGCGTGTGTCCCAGCTGCGCCGGGAGCGCACTGTGCGCCGGCGCGGTGATCAGCACGCCGTCCGCGGCGGAGAGGCGGTGCCACAGATCGGACACCGGCCGCGGGAGCCCGCCCTCCTCGAAGGGCGGCACCTGCTCCAGGCCCCGCCAGATCTCGAAGTCCACCGTCGCGGGCAGTTCCCGTGCCGCCGCCTCCAGGAGCCTCCAGACGTACGCCCCCGGGCGAAGGCTTCCCGCGATCCCAACGATCCTCATTCCCGGCCCCATCCTGTCGCCGTAAGGCGACGTTACGAGTGAGAGAGGTTCCGCCCTCGGTCACGCGGTCGCGGCCGTCAGCGGGGCGCTCCCTCGAACTCACCGACACAAACCGCTACTCGACATCACCGTGACGCGAAGAGGGAGGTCCGCTCGTGGTACGGGTCGAGCCGCCCCGCTCACGAACCCCGGAACGGCGATCACGCTTCCGCGAACCAGCGCGGCGACGGCGGTGCCGGCGAACCTCACACTCCATCACACTCGGGGCCTGCCCTCAGTGCAGGGGGACGAACATGATCAAGCGTATCCTTCGCGAAAAAGCAGGTTATTTCTCTGTCAAGGGCGGCGAGGGCGCTGGAGGAAAGGCCTGTCCCGCGCTATGGAGCCCCCGGGTAGGTGCGGGGAGCCGCCCGGTCGGTGACCCGCTTGAGCTCGAAGAACGCCTCCTCGGTGGCGAGCACCCTGAACGCGTCCCAGAGCCGCCCGGCCCGCTCGCCGGTCGGGACCTCGCTGACGACGGGGCCGAACTGGCCTGCGTGCCCGTTCACCGAGATGGTCGGGACGCCGATCAGCGCCTGGTTCCGCTCCCCCGCCGGCACCAGGGAGTGCGAGGCGTGGATCGCCTCGTCCCAGGTGTCGTCGCTCCTCGCGGCGAGCAGTTCTGAGGGCAGCCCGGCGTCGGCCAGCGCGGCGGCGATCACCGGCTCCAGCGACTCCATCGCGGCCCGCAGACTCGCGAGACCGCCGTCGGGCGTCGTGTCGCGGGTGCGCCGGAACAGGCCGTCCTCGCCGTGGTAGCGGGTGCCGAGCGCGGTGTAGAGCTCACCGACGGCGGCGTCCCCGGCCGCCGCGCGTGCCGCCGCGAACACCCGTATGGTGCCCCGGCCGAGCTCGACGATCTCGCGGTACTCCTGGGGCATGTCCTGCTTCTCGTTGAGCACCGCCAGGCTCATCTCCCGCCAGTTGATCCTGATGGGGCGCACCTCGCGCACCTCCAGAATCCAGCGGGAGGTGATCCAGGCCCAGGGGCAGCCGGGATCGAACCAGAAGTCGACCAGATCCTCACTCATCGGAATCCTCTTTCCGTGGAAGTTCCTCACAGCATCGGACCTCAACCACGCTGAAGGTCAAGTTCGCCGACCGCACCGGGGCACGAGCCGTCGTCGCCGGCGTTCCCTGGGGCCGGATGCCGGCATCCCGCCCGTCCTGTGCCGCGCACGTGCCACCGATCACCCCTGGAGGTGGGCCCGCCACGCCGGATCAGCCGTGACCGCCGACCCGCCACGACGCGGCACCCGCGGGGGGCGGGGCTAACCGGCCGACGCGGCGCGCCGGGTGGCGGGGGCGATCGCCGCCACCAGACGCGGTGCGAGGGCCGCCGCCTGGGCGCGGATCTCCGGGATCGCCGTCGTCTCGTACAGGCTTCCGCGCAGCAGGGGGCCGAGCGTGAAGATCCTGTCATCCGGGTCTCCCGACGCGTCCAGGACCGCGCCGCCGGGATCGGCGTCCAACCCGAGCCGCAGCCGGTCCGGCCGGACCACGCCGTCGGCGACGAGGCGGGCGAGGAGGGGATCACCGGCGATGTCGGCGCCGGGCCCTGTGGCGTTGACCAGCCAGCCGACGTCGAGTTCGCGGACGGCGCCGTCGGTGCTCACCTGGGCGCGCAGCCCGCGAGGGCCGGAGGTGGCCCGGACCAGCCGGCCGCGGAGCAGGTGAAGGCGACCGCCGGCTCTGAGGTCGGCGATCCTGGCGGCCGTGGGGGGAGGGATCCGGTGGCGGTGAACCTCCCAGTGGCGGGCGGCCAGGCCCAGGAACCGCCTCTGGTCGTCAGGGGTGAGCCGGGCCCACAGTCTCTGGGCCTGTGGCCGCAGGCCGTCGACCACGCCGTACCAGTCGCCCCCGTTGTCCCGTACGGCCAGACGCACGGCGCGGAGCAGGTCACCGATCCTCAGCGGCCCGTCCGGGACCGGCGTCGGGACCGGTGGCGGCACGGGCCGGGGGTGCGGGCGCGGCAGCAGCGCGTGCCGCGACACCGCGTAGACCACGGTCTCCGGGTGTGCCCGGGTCACGCTGACCGCCACGTCCACCATGGTCAGCCCGGTCCCCAGCACGAGCACCGGCGCGCCGTCGCGGATCTCCGAGAGCGCGTCCGGCGCCCACGGGTCGGCGACGTAGCCGGGGCTTTTCTCGTCCACGATCGGCGGCCTGGCGGACTGCGCGCGGTTGCCCAGGGCGAGGACGACGGCCTCGGCGTCGATCCCGCCGCCGTCCGCCAGGTGGACCCGCACCCCCCGCTCCCTGGTCAGGGCGCTCACCGTGCCCTTCACCCTGCGCACCACACGGACGGGCCACTCCTCGGCGTCGGCCAGCAGGTCGCGAAGGTAGCGCCCGTACGTCTGTCTGGGCAGGTAGTCGGAGTCGGAGACGTCCAGCCCGTCGTCGAGGGCCCAGCGCAGGAAATGGCCGGGGTCGTCGTCCAGCCCGCTCATCTTGTTCGCGCAGGCGTTGAGGAGGTGGTGCGGATCGGTGGTCGAGTACGCCTGTCCCAGCGCGTACCGCCCGTACTGGTCGATCAGCACGACCTCCAGCGGCGTGTTCCGTGCCCGCGCCTCGCGGAGCAGGTGGACCGCCGCCAGCGTGCCGCTCGCGCCGCCGCCCACGACGGCGACCGATGGGTAACCTGACACGCGGTCCAGCATAACCCACTATTCCTACAGGGTATACGGGATAGCGAGAACACCGGCCACCTCATTCGCGATCTTGACGATTCCGGCGGCGAACACGACCCCGGGGCCACCGAGCCCTCCCTTCCGCCCTGGTGGGACGCGGGAGCGCGCACGGATGACAGAAAACTACTTTTGGGGCGTTGGAAATGAAGGAAATCATCATTGCTGTGTAGCCTGCCTTGAGACACCTTCCTCCGCCCATCCGCCACCCGACGCCTACCTCGATCAAGGTGACCGCATGCCCCATCGCAGCCCCGACCTGGCCCGGCTGGCCATGACCGTCCTCCAGCCGGGGTTCGATGGCACCGAGCCGCCCGGGTGGCTGCTGCGCGCGCTCGGCGAGGAGGGCCTCGGCGGAACCGTGCTGTTCGCCCGCAACCTCACCGGCCTCGGCCACACCGCCGATCTGGTCGCCCGGCTGCGCGCGGAGAACCCCGCCACGGTGATCGCGGTGGACGAGGAGGGCGGGTCCGTCACCCGCCTGCAGGCCTCGCGGGGCAGCTCGTGGCCGGGCAACCGGGCACTGGGCGTGGGCGACGACGTCGAGGCGACCCGGCTCGTCGCCCAGGAGATCGGCCGCCTCCTCGCCTCGGCCGACATCACCCTCGACTACGCCCCGGTGGCGGACGTCAACGCCAACCCGGTCAATCCGGTGATCGGCGTCCGCTCCTTCGGAGCCGATGCGGAGCTGGTCTCCCGGCACACCGCGGCCTGGATCTCCGGGCTTCAGGGGACCGGGGTCGCCGCCTGCGCCAAGCACTTCCCCGGCCACGGCGACACCCACACCGACTCCCACCACGCCCTGCCGACCCTGCACGCCTCCCCGCGTCTCCTCGCCGAGCGCGATCTTCCGCCCTTCCGCACGGCGGTGGCCGCGGGGGTGAGGGCCGTCATGTGCGGGCACCTGCTGATCCCCGCCCTCGACCCGGAGAATCCCGCGACGTTGAGCCGGAGGATCGTCACCGGCCTGCTCCGCGAGGAGATGGGATTCACCGGCATGATCGTCACCGACGCCATCGAGATGCGCGCCGTCGCGGCCCTCCATCCGCCAGGGGAGATCGCGGTCCGCGCCCTGGCGGCCGGAGCCGACGCGATCTGCGCGGGCATCTCCTCCCCCGGGGGCGAGAACGTCCACGAGCTGCGCGACGCCATCGTGGACGCCGTACGGGAGGGCAGGCTCGGCGAGGACCGGCTGGCCGAGGCCGCCTCCCGCGTCCTCGCCCTGTCCGGCTGGTACGCCTCGGACGCCGCCGCGCGGGCGCGGGCGGCGGGCATCGCCGCCAGGGACGCGGGGGGCGAGGGCGAGGAGCTCGGCCTGCGAACCGCTCGAGCGGCCATCCGCGTGACCTCCACGGCCGCTGCGGCCGTGCTCTCCGGGCCGCCGTTGGTCGTCGACATCGCCCCCCGGCTGAGCGAGGCGGTCGAGCCGGGCACGCTCACCGGTCTCATCGGCGCCTTCGCCGAGTTGCTGCCCGGCACCGTCGGCCACGTCGTCACCGTGGAGGCACCCGAGCTGCCCGACCTGGGTGACGAGAGCCGGCCGCTGGTGATGGTGGTGCACGACGCCGGGCGCCACCCCTGGGTCGGCGAGCTGCTGGCGCGGGCCGTCGCGCTGCGCCCCGACACCGTGGTGATCGAGACCGGGATGCCCGGAGACCCCACAGGAGCCGTGTACGTGACCACGAACGGCATCTCCCGGGCTTCGGCCCGCGCCGTGGCCCGCTGGTTGACCGGTGACCAATAGGCTGATTTATGACATGAAAGGCGCTTAATGAACGTCCTCGACGGCCCCACCCCCGTGAACCTGGTGGCCACGGTGAGGGCTGTCCTCCCCTCCCTCACCCCCGCCGCCCAGTCCATCGCGCGTCTCATCCTCGACGACCCCGGCGTCGTGGCCCGCAGCACCATCACCGAGTTCAGCGCGGCCTCCGGTACGAGCGAGGCCACGATCGTGCGCACCGCGAGGGCCCTGGGCTTCGCCGGATACTCGCAGCTGCGCTTCGCCCTGGCCGCGGCGGTGGCCAGGAACGAACCCGAGCGGCTGGTTCCCGGCGACCTCGGCCCCGACGACCCGCTGACCGACGTGATCGCGAAGGTGGCGAGGGCCGAGTCGGAGGCGCTGGCCGACACCGCGGCCCAGCTCAACCCCGACCGGCTGGGCCTGGTGGTGGAGGCGATGGCCGGGGCCCGCAGGGTCGACGTCTACGGGGTCGGCGCCTCCGGGCTCGTCGCGGTCGACATGGCGCAGAAGCTGATGCGGATCGGCCTGCCGGGTCACGCCTACACCGACGCGCACCTCGCGCTGACCAGCGCGGCACTGGTGCGAGACGACGACGTCGCGGTGGCGGTGAGCTGCACCGGCGAGACCCCGGACGTGCTCGCGCCCGTGCGCGTCGCGCGGCGCGCGGGCGCCACCACGGTGGCGATCACCAACAACCCGCGCTCCTCCCTGGCCGAGCTCGCCGACCACGTCCTGGTCTCGGCGGGCAGGGAGACCGCCTTCCGGCCGGGCGCCCTGGCCAGCCGGATCAGCCAGCTCCTCATCGTCGACTGCATCTTCGTCGGCGTCGCCCAGCGCACCTTCGAGACCTCCGACGCGGCCCTGAGGGCCACCAGAGACGCCATCGACGGCTTCAGGACCGACTACCGCCGCCGGAACAGGCCCTCCTAGCCCGTCCCGGCTTCGCACGGGGCCGGCCCAGATTCGGATCACTCCCGGCCGCTTCTCCTCGTTTCACCTCACGAGGACGCGGGCCCGCCCGGTGCCACCCGGTCACGGCAGGGCACGGCGCGGTGATCTCACCGGCTCCGGGCCCATCCCCCCGCGCTCGGACGCCCCGATCACAGGCAGTCGTAGAGCGCCTCCAGGATCGGGGGCCAGCGAGGGTCGGGGCCGGCGGGGGCGATGATCGTGCGGCTCGGCGTGTAGCCGAACCCGACACCGGCCACCGGATCGGCGAAGGCGAGCGAGCCGCCCGACCCGCTGTGCCCGAACGCCTCCGCCCGGGGCGCGAAGGGACGCACCTCGTTGGGGAGCATGTATCCCAGGCCGAAGCGGGTCCGGCCGCGCAGGACCTCGTCGAACCCGTCGCTGTGCGCCGTCGTGGCGCGCGCCAGCATCCCGGGGGCGAGGAGATCGCCCGACAGGAGCCCGCCGTACAGGGTCGCCAGGGCTCTGGCGGAGGCGTGGCCGTTGGCGGCGGGGATCTGGGCGGCGCGCCAGCGCCCGGTGTTCGGCAGGCCGGGTACGAGCTGGTCCGCCGGATTGAGGAACGCCTTGGCGGTGACCGAGGCGGGGTCCGTCATCGCCTCGGCCAGCGGGGAATCCGTGGGCGTGGGCGGGCCTTCCGGCGGGAGCACGAACGCCGCCCGGTGCGCGTCCTTCCGGGGAAGCCCAATCGAGAGGTCGGGAACGCCGAGCTCTCCGGAGACCAGGTCCCGGATCTCTCTGCCGGTGACCCGGCGGAGCAGTTCGCCGACCAGCCAGCCGAACGTGACCGCGTGGTATCCGTGCCGCTCTCCCGGTGTCCACCATGGTTCCTCGACGGCCAGCGCGCCCGTCATGGCGTACCAGTCGTAGAGGCTTCCCGGTGGCAGCGGCGAGCGGACCGCGGGCAACCCGGCGCGGTGGGAGAGCAGTTGGGCGACGGTGGCCTCCGAAGCGAACTCGGGCCAGTAGCGTGCCACGGGCGCGTCGAGGTCGAGAAGCCCGCGCTGCGCGCACAGCAGGGCCACGGTCGCGACGACGCCCTTGGAGACCGAGAAGACGTTGACGACCGTGTCGCGGCGCCATGGGTGAACGCCGCCCTCGTCGACCGTACCGAACCAGACGTCCACGACAGGACGGCCGCCCGCGGTGACGGCCAGGGCGGCGCCTCCGGGACCGAGCCCCTCCCTGAGCGCCTCGACGACCGGGGCGAACGCGGGATCGCAGAACATGATCTCCTCCTTCGATTACTAAACCTTAGTTGCGCAACCATGGTTGAGTATTGGATGGTGGGCCGCGTGACGTCAAGCCCGGTCGACCCCGGCGCAGCCGGGGACCTCTCCCTGCTCTTCACCGCCCTGGCCGCCGCCTGCGACGCCGAGGTGCGCGGGCGCATGGCCGCGGCGGGCCACACCGAGGTACGCACCGTCCACGGCTACGTCTTCCAGCACCTGCTGGGCGGCCCGGCCCGCGTCAGCGACCTGGCGGGACTGCTCGGCATGACACCGCAGGGCGCGTCCAAGGTGGTGACGGAAATGGAGCGGATCGGCTACCTCACCCGCAGGGCCGATCCGGAGGACCAGCGGGCACGCATCGTCGAACTGACCGGGCACGGCAGGGACGCCGTCGAGGCAGGCCGTGCGGCGCGCGCCGCCGTCACCGCCGAGCTTCGCGCGGTCCTGGGCGAGACGGCGACGGACGAGCTGGTGTCGTCCCTCGACCGGCTGGCCGACCACACGGGCGCCATGCGCGAGCTCCTCGCCCGCCGCCTCAGGCCCCGCCACGCGTGAGTCCTCGCAGCCCCGTCCCGCGGGAGTCGTCCCCGCCCGCGAGCCCCGCGCTTCGTCACGGGAGCTCAGGACAGGCGCAGGGCCTCGGCGGCGACCGCGTGGCGCAGGTCACGGATGCCAGCGCGGCCACGCAGGGGGTGGACGTTGTTGGTCAGCAGGACGACGGTGAGGGCGCGTTCGGGATCGACGACGAGCGAGGTGCCGGTGAAGCCTGAGTGGCCGTAGGCGCCGGCCAGCGGGCCGACGATCGCGGGATCGCCGATCCGCACGCCCAGGCCGTGGCGGAAGTCGGCGCCCCTCACGCCGTGATCGCGGGTGAGCTCCGCGACCGCGCCGGGCCGCAGGACCGGCGCTCCCCCGGTGCGCAACGCCTCGGCGAAGCGTACGAGGTCGTCGGCGGTGGAGAAGATCCCGGCGTGCCCGGCGACCCCGCCCAGGCCGTGCGCGGTCTCGTCGTGGACCTCGCCACGCACGCATCCGGGCCCCGGGCGCTCGGGTTTGTGCTCGGTGGCGACGATCCGGGGCAGCAGGGACGCGGCGGGACGATATCCGGTGTCGGGCAGGCCCAGCGGATCGATGACCCGGACGCGGACGAGCTCGTCCAGGCAGGCCCGGCCGGCGATCTCCGCCACCCTGCCCGCCGTGATCAGACCGACGTCCGAATAGAGGTAGCGCTCACCCACGGGACCGATAGGCGGCGTCGAGAGGATCCTTTCCATCCGCCTGGCGCGGACCTGCTCGCCGTCGCCGGGAATCTCCTCGTGGGCTCTGCGCCCCGGCGGCAGTCCCGCCGTGTGGGTGAGCAGGTGCCGCAGGGTGACCTCGGGCGCTCCGCCGTAACAGGCGGGCAACCGGTCCGCGACGGGCTCGTCCAGGCCGAGCAGTCCGTCCTCGGCCAGCGACAGGATGACGGCCGTGGTGAAGAGCTTGGTGATCGAGGCGAGGTCGAAGACCGCGTCGCGGAGGGCGGGCGGCCGGTCCTCGGCGAGCTCCTCCGAGGCAGACGAGTAGCGCACGGCCTCCCCCACCGCGGCGGCGGCCACCGTGACACCGCCCACGGCGATCGCGGCCACCGCCGCCGAGCAGACGCGCGGCACGGCCGCCCCGAGGATCCCGGTGAGCCGGGCACCCTCGTCACGCTCGGACATTGTTCCCGCCTCCGGTCCTCGGCCCCGGTCCCGGCTCAGCGCAGGAAGCCGACTCCGCGCCCGGCGCCGGTCTCACCTCCGGTGCCGGTTTCCCCTCCACCGGAGGTTCAGGCGCCCCTGGCCCGTCCAGCCTCCAGCGCCGCCTCGAGATGGTCACCGTGCCGCTCCAGCAGGACCCGGGCACCGTCGGCGTCGAGGCCGTGCTCGATCATCAGCACCGCGACCTTCACGTGCCATCCGGCGGCCTCCAGCGCGGAACGGGCGGCGGAGAGTGCCGCCCCGGTGATGTCACTCACCATTCTGGCCGCCCGGTCGGCCAGCTTGGAGTTCATCGCCGACACCTCGATCATCGTGTTGCCGTAGGTACGGCCCAGCCTGACCATCGCGATCGTGGAGATCATGTTGAGGACCAGTTTCTGCGCGGTCCCCGCCTTGAGCCTGGTGGAGCCGGTCACCACCTCCGGGCCGACGATCACCTCGATGGGATGCCGCGCGGCCGCCGACAGCGGGGTCGCGACGTTGCACGACAGGGCCACGGTCAGGGCTCCACGGCGGCTCGCCTCGGCCAGCGCGCCGAGCACGAAGGGCGCGCGACCGCTCGCGGAGACGCCCACCACCGCGTCGAGCGCGCCCACTCCCCGTTCCGCCAGAGCTGCCGCTCCCCCCTCCCGGTCGTCCTCCGCGCCCTCGACCGAACGCGTCAGCGCGGGGGTGCCGCCCGCGATGACACCCTGGACGAGCTCGGGGTCGGTACCGAAGGTCGGCGGGCATTCCGAGGCGTCCAGCACGGCCAACCGGCCTGACGTCCCCGCGCCCACGTAGAACAGGCGGCCACCCGACCTCATCCTGGCCACGACCGCGTCCACCGCGGCCGAGATCTCCGGAATCGCCTCGGCGACCGCCGCGGGCACCGCGGTGTCCGCGGCGTTCATCAGCCTGGCCACCTGCTCGGTGGGGAGCAGGTCGATCCGGCTGTAGCGCGGATCGCTCTGCTCGGTGGAAAGCGTGGACAGCGTGGCTACTTGATCACTCATGACGTCCCATGTCGTTAGTTGTCCTGTCTCACTGCCGTCAACCAGATGATCATCTGACAGCGAGGAAGTTACGGCCGCGTACCCGGCGGGAACCCGTACGTCGGGTCACCCCGGCGTGCCCAGGCCCTCATGACAGCCCACGGCGATAGAGCCAGAAGACCCGCTCGGCGTGCGCGCCGACCGTCCTGGCGTAGAAGCGCAGCGGCCCCACCCAGCCGATCTGGGCGCTCGACATGCCCGTGGCCCGCTGCTCGGCGAGACATCGGCGTACGAGCACGCGACCGACCCCCAGGCCCCGCGCGGCCGGCGCGGTGCCCATCGGGCCGAACCAGGAGGGCCTCGCGCCCCACGCGGCGAAACCGAGGATCTCGCCTTCCCTGACGGCGTAGTGGCAGCCGGCGGCCTGCTCCGCCTCCCACGCCCAGTTCGCGTTCCACTGCTCCTCGACGAAGGCCGACACGGCGGCGCGGTCCCCTGGGGCGACGGCGTGCACGGTGACCCCCAAGGCCGCCAGCCGCGTGAGGTCGTCGTCGACGGACAGGTCGCCGGCGAGGTCGACGGTCATGTTCCAGGCGACGTTGTAGCGCTCGTAGCCGAGGCTCTCGGCCAGGCAGGCCGCCGCGGTGTAGCGCACGTCGATGCCCGGCCAGGCGTAGCAGGGCGGGTTACCGGCGAAGCGCACCTCGGTCGCCCCCCGGTCGCGCAGCCAGTCCTCGGCCGCGGTGACCAGCGCCCGGCCCAGGCCCGCTCCCCGAGCCTCGGGACGTACCGCGAGCAGGTCGAGATGGCCCGCCCGCGGGTCACGCGCCGACATCGAGGCGAACACCACACCGTCCAGACCGCGCGTCACCAGCGCCGTCCAGGAGCGGTGCGCGGGCGGCGTGGCGAGACGGGCGACCAGGCTCGCGGACTCCCCCACGTCATGGGTGAGAGCGGCCCCGGCGATCTCCGCGAGCGCCTCCGCGTCGGCCGCGACGGCCTCCCGGATCCCGGACAGCTCGCGGGTTCCGGACAGCTCGCCGATCTCGGACGCCGCACGGGTTCCGGATATCTCGCGGATTCCCGGCACTTCCGGACTCCTCGACGTCTCAGTGGCCCTCGGCGCCTCGCCCACACTCCACGGCCCCGCCCCGGGTCTCTTTCTCAGCGGGTTCACGGGTGACCGACCGGCATCGCGACGACGTTGCGTGGAGCGGGGTGGAAGCAGGCGTGCTCCTGGGGCGTACCGCCGCCGTGGCCGAGCAGCGGGTGCTCGGACTCGCAGCGGCCGGTACGGAACGGGCAGCGCCGGGCGAACAGGCATCCCTCGTCGAGGCGGCTCTCGTCGAGCGCCCCGGTCGGCGTCACCGGCTCCTCGCCCGGCCGCTCCAGGCCGTGCAGCACGGGGATGGCCGACAGCAACGACTGGGTGTACGGGTGCACCGGGGCGGAGATGATCGTCTCGACGTGGCCACGCTCGACGACCTGCCCCCGGTAGATGACGTACAGCTCGCCGTCGTCGCCGATGTAGCGCGCGGTCGCCACGTCGTGGGTGATGAACAGCACGCTCACCCCGAGGCGTTCGCGAAGGTCCTTGAGCAGGGCGAGGATGCCCAGCCGCAGCGATACGTCGATCATGGAGACGGCCTCGTCGGCGACGAGCATCTCGGGGTCGACGGTGAGGGCACGGGCGATGACGACCCGCTGGCGCATACCGCCGGAGAGCTGGTGGGGGTAGCGCGGCAGCACGTAGCCGGGGTCGAGACCGACCAGTTCCAGCAGTTCCTGGGCGCGTCCGTCCGCCCACGAGCGTGATCGGCCGGTCTGCGCGGCTCGCAGTGCCAGCGGCGCGTCCAGCGTCTGGTGCACCGTGCGGGTCGGGTTGAGCGCCGAGTACGGGTCCTGGTGGATGAGCTGGATCCTGCGGAAGTGGGGCTGGCGCTGCCTCGGGCGCAGCGACGACATGGGCGTGCCGTCGATGACGATCTCTCCGGAGTCGTAGCTCTCCAGTCCGGCGATGATCCGCCCCAGCGTCGTCTTGCCGCAGCCCGACTCCCCGATGAACGACACCGCCCCGCCCTTGGGGATGGCGAAGTCGACGCCGCGCAGCGCCTTCACCTCCCGGCCGGCGAGTATGCCGCCCCGCTGCTTGAAGGTCTTCGTGACTCCCTGTCCAGTGATCACGCTTTCTCCCTCGCCCCGTGTGTCCCGGCGGACCTTCCGGCCCCCCGCGAAACCGCGTCCCGGTCCTCGTGGGCGTTCCCGTTCGTGTTCGCGGCCTCGTTCCCGTTCTTCGTCCCGTTCCCGGCGCCGCCGTCCGTCCCGTTCGCGGCGTGCGCGACGGCTCCGTCGCCGGTCCGGTGCGCGGTGCGCGCGGCGTTCGCGTCCTCGTCGTCCTCGTCCGCGTGGCGGGCGGCGACGGCGTGGCAGGCCACGATCCAATCGCCGCGCGTGACGGCGGGCGGCTCCTCGGTCTCGCAGACGTCCATGCGCAGCTCACAACGTTCCCTGAAGACGCATCCCCTCGACGGGACGGTCCCAAGCGTCGGCGGACGGCCGGGCAGTGCCCTCGCCTCCCCGATGTCGCCGACCAGGCGCGGGATGGCGCGGATCAGGCCCTGGGTGTAGGGGTGGCGGGGTGCGCCGAGCACCTCGGTGGTCGGTCCCTGCTCCACCACGCGCCCGCCGTACATGACGGCCAGCCGGTCGGCGACCTCGGCCACCACGCCGAGGTCGTGGGTGATGACGAGCGTGGTGAGCCCGCGCTCCTCGTGGACCTCCCTGATGATCCGCAGGATCGTGGCCTGGCTGATCATGTCGAGCGCGGTCGTGGGCTCGTCCAGCACGACGAGATGGGCGTTGAGCACCAGCGCGAACATGATGCCGACCCGCTGGCGCATCCCGCCGGACAGCTCGTGCTGGTGGGAGTCGAGCACGCGCGCGCCGTCCAGGCCCATCCTGCCGAGCAGGTCCTTGGCGTCCCTGACCAGCTCCCTCAGATCCTGGATGTCGTGCGAACGGCCCAGGTCGAGGAGTTGCTTGCCGACCGTCTTGAGTGGGTTGAGGGAGTTCTGGGCCGCCTGGAAGACGTACCCGATGTGCCGTCCCCGCGCCCTGCGCAGATCGTCGCCCCGCAACTCCACGACGTTGCCGAGCCCGTCGATCTCCACGCGGCCCGAGCGGATCCTGCCGGGAGGCTGGACCGCGTTCAGCAGCGACAGCGCCAGGGTGGACTTGCCCGACCCCGACTCGCCGACCACCCCGGTGATCGTCCCCGGCGTCAACTCGATGTCGATCCCCGACACGGCGGGCAGTTCTCCCGCCGACGTCCGGTAGACGACGGACAGGTCGTCGACGCGCACCCCGGGCGGGCCGCTCCTTCCCGCCTCGCGGGAGTTCGCCGCGCCTTGGGCGCTCGCGGCGCTCGCGGTGCCCTCGGTGCCCTCCGGGTTCCGGGCACCCCGGGTGCGCCGGGCGCTCAGGGTTCTCACGGCGGCGGCCAGCCGCTCGCCGGGTGTCACGGACACCTTCTCCGAACGTGCGAACATCTGTTCAGTCCTCCCGCAGCCGGGGGTTGAAGATCTCGTCCATGGCGTCGACGACGAGGACGATGCCCAGGGTGAGCAGCAGGATCGCCAACAGCGGCGCCAGCATGTACGGCAGCGCGGTGGTCGTCGTCAGCGCGCCGCCGCCGAACACGGCGAGGTTGAGCATCACGCCCCAGTTGTTGGCGTCGAACGGCAGGACCCCCAGGAAGAACAGGCCCACCTGCGCGTACACCGCGCCGGTCACCGCGATGAGCATGTTCATCGCGATGAAGGGAGCCATGCTGGGCAGCAGTTCCCTGCCGACGATGTGCCTGCCGGACAGACCGAGCCCTCTGGCCGCCTCGATGAAGCCGCGCTCGCGCAGCGAGAGGGTCTGCGCCCGCACGGCGCGCGCCACACCGCCCCAGCCGAGGAGTCCGAGCACCAGGCCCATCTCGAGCGCGCTGGTGAACTTCCAGACGGTCGACAGGACGAGCAGCAGCGGGAGGGCGGGGATGGTGAGCTTCATGTCGGTGATCCGCATGAGCACGGAGTCCCAGCGTCCGCGCCGGAACCCCGCGAAGAGCCCGACGGCGGTGCCGACGGCCACCGTGATCACGGCGGTGACCAGCGCGGTCAGCAGGACGTACCGGGCGCCGGTGACCACCAGGGCGAGCACGTCCGTGCCCTCGAAGTCGGTGCCGAAGGGGTGCGCGAGGCTCGGCGCGGCGTAGAGCGCGTTGTCGTCGCGCGGCAGCCGCGCGGGGTAGAGCAGTGGCCCGAAGATCCCCATGAACGCGAACATGGCCAGGATCGCCACGCCCACGATCCGGCTGGGCTTGCGCCGCAGGACCCGCCAGACGCCGCGCCGGAAGTTGCGCCGCAGCGTCGCGCGGGTGCCGGAGATCCCCGGAGTCCCCGGGGTGCCGGGGGCGCCGGGGGCGCCACCCGTGATGACCGGTGCCGTCACGCGATCACCCCCGCGGTGCGGGTGTACGGGCTCGTGAGATCCGCCGCCCGCGTGCCGGAGAGGCGGTTTCCCGCGGCTCCCTTGATTCGTCCGGTCATGACGCCTCCTGTCCGGAACGGACCCGTGGATCGATGGCGGTGTAGAGCATGTCGGCGACGATGTTCGCGATGACGATCGCCACGGTGATCAGCAGGAAGGCCCCGCCCATCAGCGCGTAGTCGCGGTCGGTGATGCTGTTGAGCAGCAACAGGCCGAGCCCCGGGTAGGTGAAGATTCGCTCGATGAAGATCGCGCCGCCGAACAGCAGACCCAGCGAGAGCGCGAGGATGGTGAACAGCGGCAGGATCGCGTTGCGCGCCACGTAGCGGAAGATGACGCCGCGCTTCATGCCGCGCAGCTCGGCGGCGAGGATGAAGTCGTCGCCCAGCACGGTGACCACGCTCGACTTCATCGCCAGGATCCAGCCCCCGTATCCGGCCAGCGCGTAGGTGAGGATCGGCAGCGTGGCGTACTGGATCAGCGAGCCGATGTAGGGGGCGTTGAGGCCGGGTTCGAGCGTGACGTCCGCCGTGCCGCTCGCGGGGAAGATCGGCAGCAGTGTCGTGAAGACCGCGCTCAGCAGCAGCGCGAGGACGTACTGCGGCAGGCCGTGCAGCAGCGAGCCCGAGACGGCCAGGATGTCCCCCAGCTTGCTCGACCGCTTGATCGCCGCGTAGACGCCCAGGATGATGCCGACCGCGAAGCTGAGCAGGGTTCCGATGAGCACCGGCAGGATCGTCCACGTCGCCGCCGAGGCGAGCAGGGTGGTCACCTCCGCGCCGGGAACGCTCAGCGACTGGCCGAGGTCGAGGTGGAGCAGACCTCTCATGTAGTCGACGTACTGCTCCCACATCGTGCCCTTCGGCATGAACCCGTACAGCACCGCGACGGCGCGTTCGGCCTGGTCCGGCGACATGCCCTGCTCGACCAGCTTCTCGTAGCGGGCCCGCATGGGGTCCCCGGGGATGTTCCTGATGATCACGAAGCTGATCGTGGTGACCACCAGGATCATGGCGAGCCCACGGACGAGGTGGCCCGCGAGGCGGCGTGCGATGACCCTCATATCTGGCTCTTCCTCTTGATCATGCCCAGCTGGAGCCAGACCCCGGAGGTAAGGCGCAGCGCGTCGCTGTCGTCGCCGGGGAATCCGGTGAAGCGGGTGGTGTTGACGACCTGGGTGTTGACGTAGTCCCACAGCTGAATCACCGGGAGGTCCTGGTTGGCGGTCCTGGCGAGGGTCGAGACGATCCCCCGCTGCTCCGCCTCGGGCACGGAGTTCAGCTTCACCGCCAGCTCGCCGGGATTGACCCTGCCCACGCCCTTGACGTCGATGATCTCGGCGCCGCCCATCCAGTTGCCCTCCGTGCCGGGGGCTACGTGCTTGAGCCTGCCGCCGAAGAGCTGCCAGCCGTTCTGCGCGCCGTACAGGCGCTGGAAGATGTTGTACGGAGCCGGGCCGAGCGCCACCAGCCAGAAGCCGAGGTCGTACTTCCCTGCCGCCATCTCCTCCAGGTAGAGCGGGTAGTCGGCGGTGGTGACGACCTCCGCGTCGATCCCGGCGTCGTTGAGCTGGCTGGTGACGGCCTTGGCGCCCGCCAGCCAGTCGGAGAAGGAGGCGGGCACGTTGATGGTCATCTTCCAGGGGCTGCCGTCGGGCATCGTCCACCTGCCGTCGACCTTTCTCATCCCCGCGGCCCGCAGCTCGCTCTCGGCCCTGGCGGGGTCGTGCCGGTAGGGGTCCAGAGCGGCGAGGCCGTCGCCCAGCCACGCCTTCGCGGCCTCCTCGTGCAGGCCGGAGGTGGTGACCGAGGCGGCGCCACCCTCGGGGGAGGCGACCTTGGTGACCTGCGCACGGTCGATCAGGTACGCCAGTGCCCGGCGTACGTGCACGTTGTCGTAGGGCTTCCTGGACTGGTTGAACGCGAGTCCCATGCTGACCGGCGAGTATCCCCTCACGATGGTGTTTCCCGGGGTCTCGGTGATCCGCCGCATCACCCCCGCGGGGACCGCGGTGAACGGCGCGTTGTCCAGCCTGCCGGAGACCAGATAGTTCCAGACCTGCTCGTTGCCGGTGTAGTTGAGGATGCGCACCTGGTCGGCGGCGACGTTGGCCGCGTTGTAGAAGTTCTCGTTCTTGACCAGCAGCGCCTCGCCCGGGTTGACGCGCTTCAGCACGAACGGCCCGGCCGAGACGTCCCTGGGCGGGGCGAAGGAGATCACCTTGTCCGCAAGGCTGGTGATCCCCGCCCGTGCCACCTCCGCACCGGGGGCGTCGCTCTGCGCGAGCTTCAGCTTCTGCCAGAAGTCGGCGGGCAGCACACCGCGCCAGACGTGTTCCGGGACGATGACGGTCTCCATGACGCTGCGGACGAAGGAGGAACTCGGGTTCTTCGCCGCCTGGGTGATCTTGATAGTCCGATCGTCCACGATCTTGATGTCGGAGGCCGTACCGGCCGCGGAGGGGTCGAGGGCGTAGGCGGTGCCACCCTGGGTGTAGGCCAGGCCGATGGAGAACCTCACGTCCTCCGCGGTGATCGGCTCGCCGTCGGACCACTTGCCGTCCGGGCGGAGTTTGAGGGTGATCGAGGACTGGTCGGAGGGGATCTCCCAGCTCTGTGCGACCCCCGGGTAGAACCGGTTCGGATCGGTCAGGTGATTCTTGGTCCACCCGAGCCACTCGGCGTTGAATCCCCGGAAGGCGTTGCCCTTGGGGTTGTACGGGTTGACCGGCGCGTTCGCGTCGATGCCCGGCTTGAGCGCGTCGATCGTGGTGAAGACCTCACCGGCGGAGCTGGCGGAGTCGGCTGTGTTGCCGCCGCACGCCGCGGTGGCGGCTGCGAGGCAGAGGGAGACCGCTGCCGCTGCTAGTCGCTTCATGAACGCTCCGTTGGGTGTTCTTCGAGGTCAGGGCACTAATACCGAGGTGTGGCGTTGTCCGGACAATACGTTCGCCCTGCCGTCGGCGTCAATTATCTCCACTCTTGTGATGCTCTCTGTAGCTTTCCTTCACCGGCTGCCCGCCGAGGCTTCACCCCGCGCCGATCATCGTCGGCCCCGTGTGGAGCGGGCGATCCGGTCCGCACGGCGAAGATCCGGCCCGCGTGGGGAGGGGGGGCGATCTCACCGGGGCGTGAGGCCGCCCAGCGGCCCCGGACACGGCCCCGCCCGGAAGGCACGAAGGACACAGCAGGCCGCGAGACACCAGAGCGGGGTGAAAGTTACACCCTCTC
The DNA here is from genome assembly GCF_040635605.1 of Streptosporangium sp. NPDC006930. Taxonomy (NCBI): domain Bacteria; kingdom Bacillati; phylum Actinomycetota; class Actinomycetes; order Streptosporangiales; family Streptosporangiaceae; genus Streptosporangium; species Streptosporangium sp. NPDC006930. Next base: position 182,476 of record NZ_JBEYID010000010.1, read on the forward strand.
GGCGAGGATCGCGCAGGTCAGGGCCCTGCGGATACGGATGGCTTCCGGCCCCCCGCCCGGGACACCTAGCATCGGCCCGCAGCCAGGCGAGACCGAGGCGGGAGCAGAAGATGCGAAGAACGGCACGCGGAGGCGGCACGATTCTCACGGTTCTGGCGACCGCGATGGCGGCGGTCGTGACCCTGGGACTCCTGCTGGCGGGCACCGCGGTCCCCGCACAGGCGGCGGCCACCAGGATCATGGCACTCGGGGACTCCATCACCGGCTCCCCCGGATGCTGGCGCGCCCTCCTGTGGAACCGCCTCGTGAACGCGGGGCACACCGGCATCGACTTCGTCGGCACCCTGCCGCCCCAGGGCTGCGGCGTCGCGCACGACGGGGACAACGAGGGACACGGCGGGGCGCTGGTCACCAACGTCGCCGACCAGAACCAGCTTCCCGGCTGGCTCTCGGCGACCAGACCCGACATCGTGATGATGCACTTCGGCACCAACGACGTCTGGAGCAACCGCCCGACCGCCACCATCCTGTCCGCGTACGGCAAGCTGGTGGACCAGATGCGGGCGAGCAACCCCGACATGAAGGTCCTCGTCGCCCAGATCATCCCGATGAACCCCGGCACGTGCGGTGAGTGCGCGCAGCGGGTCACCGCGCTCAACGCGGCGATTCCCGGATGGGCCGCGAGCAAGACCACCGCGCGGTCACCGGTGATCGTGGTCGACCAGTGGACGGGCTTCACCACCGGCTACGACACCTACGACGGGGTACACCCCAACGCGTCGGGCGACCAGAAGATCGCCGACCGGTGGTTCCCCGCGCTGGCCGCCCTGCTCGGCTCCGGGCCGACCACCACCCCGACCCCGACGATCACTCCGACGCCGACCGTCACTCCCACGGCGGGCGGTGGTTGCACCGCCGTCTACCGGACGGCCAACCAGTGGTCGGGCGGCTTCCAGGGCGAGGTGACCGTCAAGAACACCGGCCTGGTGGCCATCAACGGCTGGACGGCGAACTGGACGTTCACCGGGCGGCAGATCAACCAGGCGTGGAACGCGACCGTGACCCAGCCGGGAGTCGCCGTCTCGGCGCGGAACGCCGCCTGGAACGGCTCCCTGGCACCGGGCGCGACCACGGTCTTCGGCTTCCTCGCCTCGGGGCCGGGCTCCCCCGTCCCCGAGGTGTCCTGTACGGCCGACTGACCGGCGGGCCCCCGCGGCCCCTCGCGAGGGGCCGCGCAGGACGCCGACCGGCGCGAACACGAGCGGGTCCCCGGCCTCGGGTGCCCGCTCGTGTTCGCGCCCTACGCGTCCCGGCCCTGGCTCAGGGCGCCGGGAAGCCTCTCCAGCAGGCTCTTCAGATCGTCGGCGTGCTCCTCTTCCTGCGCCAGCAGGTCCTCGAAGACGCGCCTGGTCGTCACGTCGTCGTTGCCGAGCCAGTTGACGATCTCCGTATAGGAGGCGATCGCGATCCGCTCCGCGACCAGGTCCTCCTTGACCATCTCGATCAGGTCGAGGCTGTCGTCGTACTCGGCGTGCGAGCGCGCCGCCAGCGTCTCGGGGACGAAGGTCCCGCAGACGCGGACCATGAACGGTGAAGAGCTCTCGGCCGACCACGCCTGGGCCGCCCTGCGCGAATACGGCCGCTGGCATCTGGTCCGCGACTCCTTCAGCAGGTTCAGATACGGCGAGGGCATGACCAACGCCAGGGCCCTGGCGTTCCAGATCTGCCTGTCGATCATCCCCGGCGCGATCGCGCTGGTCGGGCTGAGCTCGGTGATCAAGCAGGAGCATCCCGGCGAGGTGCTGGAGCTGGTCCTGAGCAAGCTCGCACCGGGGGCGGGGGTGGAGGCGGTCAAGGACGTGCTCTCCGACAGCCACCGGCAGGCGGGCCGTACCGGGGGTGCCATCGCGCTCTGGCTCGGCCTGGCCACCGCCGTTTCCTCGCTGACCAGCGCCATGGCCCAGGTGGAGCGGGGGGCGAACCGCATCTACGGCGTAGAGCGGGACCGCCCCTTCCACCGCAAGTACGGCAGGGCCCTGCTGATGGCGCTGACGGCCGGCGCCTTCATGACCGCCGGTTTCGTGGTGATGGTCGGAGGCGGCGCCATCGGCAGGGCCCTGGCGCAGGTCTACGACTGGAGCGACGGCGCCAGGGAGGCGTTCGACCTGGTGCGCTGGCCGCTCGGCTTCCTCCTCGCATTGCTGTCGACCTCGGTGTTGTTCCGCGCCGCGCCGCGCAGGAGACAGCCCGGCCACACCTGGCTGGCGTTCGGCGCCCTGGTCTCGCTCGTCCTGTGGACGGTCTTCACCCTCCTGCTCGCCTTCTACACCGAGAGCAGCGGCACCTTCGGTGCCACGTACGGACCGCTCACGGCCGTCATGGCGCTGCTGCTGTGGTCGTTTCTCAGCTCGATCGCCCTCTTCCTGGGGCTGGCGTTCGCCGCGCAACTGGAGGCCGTCCGCGCCGGGCGGGCGGATCCCGTACATCCCGACCCCGGCCCCACCGCGGCCGAGGAGCGAGAACCCCTGGTCGGCGCGGCGGGTACGGCGGCCGTCACGATCGCCAGGACGCTCGTGGGAGCCCTGCGCGGGCGCCGGCGGGAATCCGGGAACGGGCGCCCCCGCTCGTAAAGGCCCGTCCGTAGAGGCCCGTCCGTAGGCGACCCGTTTCACGACGACCGGCCGCTCCGCCCTCTCGCCCCACTCCGGCCTCGTCCGGGGCACCACGCGATCACCTGGGGATCTCGCCGCTCCCACGGTGCCCCATGTGGCGGCGTCTCCGGATGCCCGAGCGTGATCTGCAATGCCAGGCGTGACATCGGGATGCCCACTGCGATAGTCAACTCATCAATCAAGAGCCTCCTCAACCATAGTGAGATATATTCATGTGCGGATCCGAAGGGAGCGAGGGTGTCGGCACAGGAACGCAGGCTCGCGGCCATCGCGGCGGCATCGGCCGACGCCTTCCGGGGCGGCGACTACCACCAGGTGAGGGCCGAGGACGTCGCCGAGCGGGTCCGGCTGCCGCGGGGCACCGAGGGCGACAGGGGCCGCAGCGCCGTCTGGCTGTACAACGAGGTCAGGAGCCGGCGGGTGCTGGTGGCCCTCGCGGTCAAGCACGCCTTCGACGAGTTCACCTCGGGCGACGTCGCGCCCGAGCCGCCGCGCTCCCTGCTCGACGCGCAGCGCCTGGTCACGGCGGCACTGCGCAGGGTGGCGCGCTTTCACCAGGTGGAGCGCCTCATGCTGGCCCAGGTGCGCCTGGGCATCGGTGACATCTCCACCTCCGAGAAGCGCCCGTCGGCCGGGCAGAATCAGCCGGTGTGGGAGACGGCGGAGGTCTACGGCGCCACCGCCGCCACGGGGTGGGAGGGCCGCGTCACCGCGTACGCGCGATTTCTGGAGCCCCGGCTGGAGCTCGCCGCGCTCACGGTCGCCGTCCCGTCCGCGGGGTGGGCCGCGGCGAGTGCCGAGCGCCTGTCCGAACTCGCCTTCCGGTCGATGGCCGACGACCCCGAGGGAGCGGTGGAGCACCAGGCGACCGCGCTCTGCGCGCACTGGTTCGCCCGCGACCTGTTCCCACTGGCCGGGGAGTGGGCCGAGCGGCTGCACACCGCCGAACGGTCCGCCGAGCTCACCGAGCGGATGGACTCCGGCGGCCGTGCCAGGAGCCGTGCTCTGGAGGTGGTCCTGCAGGTGCTGCTCGACGGCAGCCCTCTGCTGGCGCGGGCGGCGGAGGTCGGCGGCGAGCTGGCCGACCTGCTGGCGGCCGGTGACTTCGACCCGCGCACCCTGTGCGACGTGACCAGCAGGCAGGGCATCGCCCTGCTGCGCCTGGGCGACCTGCCGGGCGCGAGGTCGTGCTTCGAGCGGTCGCTGCGGGTGGCGGGCGAGCTTCCCGCCTCCGCGGACGCGACGTCGCTCGGCGCGCGGGCCCGGCACAACCTCGCGGAGGTGCTGGTGGAGGCCGGCCGTCCCTGCGAGGGCCTGCGCGAGCTGACGAAGGTGAGCGAGCAGCGCGTCAAAGGTGTCCCCGCCACCGGGGTCGCCCCGGCGTGGCGGGGGTTCACGCTCACCCGGCAGGCGATGGCCAGGGCCGCCTCCCGCGCGGGCCGGATCGTCACCGGCGTGACCCTGGCCGAGGCGACGCTCGCCGACCGCGAGCAGCGCCTCGGTCCCGACAACGTCAACACCGCCTCGGCCAGGGTGACCCTCGCCGAGGCCCTGCTCGCGGCGGGCCAGCCCGCGCAGGCGCGTCACCACCTGACCGAGGCGCTCCGGCTGCGGACGCAGCACCTGCCGCCCGAGGGCTACTGGCCCCAGTACGACACGGTGCTTCTGGCGGAGATCGAGCTGACCTCGGGGTTCCCCGCACAGGCGGTGCGGCTGCTCACCGGGGTCACCGTCACCACGGAGTGGTTCGCCCGGCAGGTCTCACCCCGGCTGGGCGCCGAGGCGACGCTGGTCCGCGCCATGGCCCTCACCGCCTCGGGCGAGCCCGCCCAAGCGCTCGCCGCCCTGCGTACGCTCCCGGCCGAACGACCGGTGCGTCGCGCCCAGGCCGCCGCGCAGCTGGCCCTGGGCGACGCGGCCGGGGCGGCGCGGGTGCTCGCCTCCCTCGCGAAGGACGAGCGCGACATGGACGACGACTTCCCCGGCCAGGCCGAGCGGCTGCTGCTCGCCGCCCGTGCCGCGTACGCCCTCGGCCTGGAGGACGAGGCGGAGGCCACGAGCGCGGCGCTCGTCGCCATGGGAGAGGACGTGCTGGACGCCTCACACCCGCTGGTTCTCGCCGGGCGCCTGGAACTCGCGCTGTGCCGGATGGGCTCGGGAAAGGTGGAGGAGGTGGCGCCCCTGCTTGCCCCCCTGCTCGACCGCCGCCCGCTGGCTCACGGCCGCCCGCCCCTGGGCGACGGGCACCCGCTGCTGGCCGAGGCCCGGTCCGTGGCCGCGCGGGTTGGCGAGCCCACGTCAAGCACCCCGGAGGACCGCCTGTGGGAGGATGACTGACCGTGCCGTCCCGGCCTGTCCGGTGGACCCGTCGGTCACGGTTCTCCACGACGGGTGCCACGCGACCCCGTACGGTGGACTCGCCTTTCCCCACGGCTGGACCCAGCGGGTCGGCCAAGGTGGGTGAGCGTGCTGGCCAGGTCGTCCGCCGCCTTGGGCCAGAGCGGGTCGTCGTCGGAAACGGCCTCCAGGAACAGGCCGAAGTGCCCCGCCGCCCGCTCCAGGTCGGCGGCGCTGCCGTTGGCGATCCCCCTGCTCCGCAGGAGCCCGCCCAGGGCGAACGTCGCCTGGTGTGTGGCCGGGTCGCCCTCCGGCAGGTGGGGAAGCACGTCTTCGAGCAGGGCGACGGCCTCGCCGAGATCGGTGCCCGCCCCCGGCCGGGTGGCGCGCAGAGCCAGCGTCGTGCCCAGCCGGTAGCGCAGATAGAGGGCCGACCACCTGTCGTCGCACTCGCGCAGGGCCGCCCTGAGCCTGTCTACCGCGAGGTCCAGGTCGTAGGGCACGCCCCGGTCCGCGTGGCGGCTCAGCAGCAGCTCGGCGAGGGCCTCGTGGTCGGCGGCGCTGAACCAGGCGTTCTCCTCGCGAAGGTCGTCCGCCTCACAGAGCATGGTGATGGCGACGTCGCGATCGGCGGGATCCCCGAACTCCTCCCAGCGGATCTCGTGCACCCGTCCCACCAGGGCGAAGGACCATTGGTCGCAGTCGTGGGCGAGGAGCCAGCCCGCGTGTTCGGCCGCCTCGTCGAGATCCGTCCGGCTCGCGGTGCCCGGGAAATTCTCGTCCGCGCACCGGCGCAGGATCGCCTGGGTGAGCTCCTGGCGCCATCCGGCCTCGCCATAGGTGCCGTCCATCTTCGCCCGCAGGGCACGCAACCGCGTGACCTCATCCCCAGCCATGCCGGATCTCCCTTCCAAGCCTGTATGAAACTATATAAAAAGAATCCTCTCTTCCTTGTGGTAAGTAAATAACTGTCGCCGAAGGGGAAGCCGGACGGTGACAGCGCGGCGCGACCGGCTCCTGCGGGCGCAGGCCCTGTGCCATGCCCCTGTTCGCGCAGGGCGACCACGTCGACCGGCTCCTGCAGGCACGGGCCCTGTGCCGCGTCCGGCTCGCCCGATCGGCCCGGCCGCCCGACGGCGGCGAAGAATATTTCCGGCCGTCACAAAAATTTTCCACCCTCCGATAACGATCAGGCTCCGGAGGGGTATCGCGCGAGAGTCCGTTAGGAGACGAAGAAGCGTATTCCCAGGCCACCGGCCGCACTCCGAAAGGTTTCGGATATGCTGCCGGGCATGCCAGGTAAGCCCCGGGTGACGATCGCCCGCATCGCCGAGGAGGCAGGTGTCTCCGCACCGACGGTCTCGAAGGTGATCAACGGCAGGGCCGAGGTGTCGCCCGAGACCCGCAAGCGGGTCGAGCGGCTGCTGCGCGAGCACGGCTACATCCGGCGCACGACCGGTTCCGACGGCCCGGCGGGCCTGATCGACCTGATCTTCGCCGAGTTGGAGAGCCCGTGGGCGATGGAGCTCGTCCGCGGGGCCGAGAAGGCGGCCGCGGAGGCAGGGGCCAGCATCGTCATCTCCGTCCTGCACACCCACGCGGGCCCCGGTCGCGACTGGCTCGACCGGCTGGCCGCCCGCCGCACCGACGGTGTGATCATCGTCGGCTCCCACCTCTCGGCGCAGCGCTACGACCGGCTCAACTCCCGATCGATCCCCTTCGTGGTCGTCGATCCCGAGGGCGAGCCCGCTCCCGGGGTGGCCTCGGTGGGCGCGACCAACTGGCAGGGCGGCCTGACCGCCACCCGGCATCTCCTGGAGCTCGGCCACCGCAGGATCGGCATGATCGGCGGTCCGCCCGACGTGCTGTGCAGCCGTGCCCGCATAGACGGCTACCGTGCCGCGCTGGAGACGGCGGGGGTCGAGGTCGACCCCGCGCTGATCCTGCACGGCGACTTTCTCGTCGGCTCCGGCCACGACCACGGCCACACCCTGCTCTCACTGCCCGACCCGCCCACCGCCATCTTCGCCGGCTGTGACCTGCAGGCCTTCGGCGTCTTCGAGGTCGCCAGGCAGCGCGGGTTGCGCGTCCCCGACGACCTGAGCGTCGTCGGATTCGACGACCTTCCTCTCTCCAGGTCCGCCTGGCCGCCGCTCACCACGGTCCGTCAGCCTTTGGAGGAGATGGCCTTCGTCGCCGCCCGCATGGCCCTGGGCATCTCCCGTGGTGAGTCCCCCGAGCCCCGCCGGGTCGAGCTCTCCACCGACCTCGTCATCCGCGAGAGCTCCACTCCCCCGGCGGGCTGACGCGACCTCTCGCAGGTTCCCGCCGTCCGCCGGGCCCGGTCGCGGACCGTCGTCCCCGTCGGGGGAGCGATCGTCTCCGCTTGGGAAGCATGGTCGCGGGAGGGGCGCCCGGGATCTCCTCGCGATGATTATGACGTGCCTCTAATTCATCGAATCCAGAGATGAATTAGCACGATATTTCATATGATCTCGCGATAATGCCTCTCCTGTATTACCTTTCCTCGTGTGACTCCTCCGCTCCCTGAAGGGAGCGGCTTCTCGTTAAGCCGCTTGCGCGACATCGCGAAGGGCAAGCCCTGCCCTGAGAATGTTCTTGGCCGCGTTCACGTCGGCGTGCGCGACGTGTGCGCACCGCCGGCAGTGAAACTCGGCCTGGGTGGGGCGGTTCTCCTTCGCAACGTGGCCGCAGGCGGTGCACGTGCGGGAGGTGTTGGCGGGATTCACCGCGATCAGCTCTCGACCGGCGCTTTCAGCCTTGTGCGACAGGATCGTCAGGAACACCCCCCAGCCCGCGTCCAGGATGCTGCGATTGAGACCGGACTTGGCCGCCACGTTGCTGCCCGGTGCTTCGAGCGTGCCGGAGGCCGAGCGGGTCAGGTTCGCGATCCGCAGGTCCTCGTGCACGATCACGTCGTAGTCGCCGACCAGCGCGAGGGCGGCCTTGTGCACGCCGTCCAGGCGCTGGCGGCGGACCGTCCCGTGCAGGGCGGCGACGCGGGCCACCGCCTTGCGGCGCCGCGCAGAGCCGCGTTTCTTGCGGGCGAGGTCGCGCTGGGCGGCGGCGAGACGGTCGGCGCAGGCAGCCAGGTGGCGCGGGTTGGCCAGGTGCTCACCGTCGGAAGTGGTGACCAGCGACGCCACGCCCAGGTCGATCCCGACGGAGGCGCCGGTCGCGGGCAGAGGCTCGGCGGGCACGTCGTAGCGGATGCTCGCCTTCGCCTTCGCCTTCGCCTTGGCGTAGGCGGTGCGGCGGTGCTCCAGCGCGGCGTTGTACAAGGCACGGTGATCATCCAGGCAGGCCGTCAACGCGACGGCCTGGCGGGCGGTGGGGCGCAGCAGGAACTTCAACGACCTACGCACCACACCCCCCTCGCTCGAACCTTTGTTCCCACCGTATCGAACACCGGAAAGAGGCGACGCGGAATGCGTGAACCCGTCAGGCCACTACACGCTCGGGTCTGGGTGGCCCTCCCGCTCCCGATTCCCCCGTCGCCTGAAGACGACGGTTTCTTCGGGAGGAACTGATGGTGACGCTGCCCTGCGAAAAAACCCGGCGATAGACCATTACATCCGGTATGTGGCTGCCAGCGACGGGGGAGAAGCCCATGGCCGCTTCACGATGGAGAACCACCCGCCTCGCGCTCGCCGTACTGCTCACCGGCGTGCTGCTCGCGGGCATCGTGGGCACTGCGGGCACCGCGACCGCCACGACAGGCGCGAACATCCCGGTGGGTGCCTCCGCCGCGAGAAGCCTCGACGACATCAACGAGGACATCCGCAGCGCGCGGTACGTCATCAACCGTTTCTGGGCGACACACTGGTCGGATTTCTTTCCCGGCGGGTATTCGCCTCCGCGCGTTCTCGGCGCGTACGACGGCGCGTGGGGCAACACGCCGACATGCCGGGGATACCCCCTTCCCGATGACAACGCCCTGTACTGCTGGCCGCCCTACGACTTCGTCGCCTGGGACGTCGACCTCATGCGAATGGGATACCGGCAGGGCGACGCCTGGGTCTATCTGATCATCGCGCACGAATGGGGTCATGCCGTCCAGGCCCGCATCCCCCAGCGCCTGCTGTCCCGGCAGCTCGAACTCCAGGCCGACTGCCTCGCCGGAGCCACGCTCTTCGGAGCCGCGGAGGACGGCATCCTGTTCTTCGAGACCGGCGACACCGAGGAGATCGCGGCGGCCCTGCGGGCACACGCCGACGACACCCCCTGGACCGACGTGAGCGACCACGGCACCGCCGCGCAACGCCTGGGCGCTTTCAACCGGGGCGCACGCCAGGGCGTGGGGGGATGCTTCGCGTGACGGGGATGCTTCGCGTGACGAGGGCGAGGACGATCCCGGCTCACGACCACCACAGCACCCGGCTCACCGCCGGGTAGGACCCCGGCCCGGATGACGGAGGGGTCATCTGGGCCGGGGTCGTGAAGCTCACCCCCCGGTCCGCGTGCGGGTCTCCCCTCCCGCACGCGGACCCCGGCCCGCGCGAGTCCCCTCCTCCCCGCGCGGGACGCGAATCCCGCCCCCACCACCGCGCTCCCCTCCCCGAGGGAACCGGCCTCCCGGTTCCGTACGGGAAGCGAAGGCTCAGACGCGGATGCTCGCACGTTCCATCAGGGCGGCCAGACGGCCGGCCCGTTCGATGTCGCCGGCGTGCACGGAGGCGGCTCTGGCGATCTCCAGCGGTTCCATGGCCGCCGGGAGGCGGCCCGCGTCCATGAGAAGGTCCGCCCACTCCCCCGCCACGGCGGCGAGGTAGCCGTGGTCGGCGGCCTGGACGTCCTCCGACAGGGTGAGCCGGCGGCGGATCGTCACCGACTCCGCGTAGGCGGCGATGGCCTCCTCGCGTCTGCCCAGCGCGGCGAGCAGCCACCCGAGGCCGTGCAGCGCGGTGGCGAAGGCCACCGCACCGGCAGGCGGGTTCTCCGTGGCGAACCTGCGCCGGATGGAGACGGCTCTCGCGCTGTGGAGCACGGCCTCCTCCAGCCGCCCCAGCGACGCCGTCCGCTGGGCCAGGGTGTGCAGCGCCATGGCGAGACCGGGCTCGTGCGCGACCGGGTTCCGCGCGGCGAGATCCCGGTAGATGTCGACCGCCTCGCGGGCGGCGTCCAGGGCGGCCTCCGGCCTGCCGATGCGACCCAGGTCGCAGGCGAGGCCGTTCAGCGAACCCGCGAGATGGGGCAGGTAGTCGTCGGGACGCGCCAGCGCCAGCTCGCGCCTGACGGCCACCGCCTCGCAGCCCACCTCGACCGCCTCGTGCCTGCGGCCCAGCCTGACGTACCGCGTCGCCGCCCCGGCCAGGCACAGGGCCAGGTCGGGAAGGTAGGTGTCACGGTCGTCCGCGGCCAGCCACCGGACGACCGCGAGGGCCTCCTCGCTCGCGGCGAGCGCCTCCCCATGACGCCCTGCCGCTCCGAGCACGCTGGAGCGGCGGCTCAGCGACAGGGCCCGACGGCGCTCGCGCTCTGCGGACGCACCGCCGTCCTCCACCTTCACCACGGTCTCACCGGGGTGCTCCGGTCCGCGGACCGGAAAGGGGTGACGTCCATCCCTTCTCCTTGAGCATGAGAACTCTCCTTGAACTTGAACGGTGTCAACGGGATCCACCTCGCCTCCTTTCATCGAACCGAGCCCGTCGGTGACGATGACCAGATCTTCAGCTGTTTTGGAACGCTCCGATTTCGGGGGTGACGACTCCCCGAGGGGCTTCTCGCCCCTAGACGAGACCTCGCGCGGAAACCCACCTCGTCCCGGCGGGAAACCCTCTGTCCCGGAAGTCGAGGAGGGCCCCGAGCCCTTTCTTCCCCGGAAGCGTTTCCGCCTCCCGCGGGCCGTCCGGCAGCACCTGCCAGACGGGGTCGCGCCGGATGACCGGCCGCTCCCTTTCCGTCTCCCCTTCGGCGACCGGTGTCCAGAGCGTGCGGACGCCGTGGTCGTTGACGAACCGCAGGTGGGTACGGCACCCGGGGCAGCGGATCCCTCCCGCGCCGAGGTCCTCGCGGCGGGCGGTGAAATAGCCGTACTGGTCCACCCCCCGTTCGTTCCACGACAGGTCCATGTGCCGGTCCCAGTCGACCTTCGTCGCGCGCCTGCCCTTGGGAGCGCAGATCGGGCAGGGCACTCGCACCTCGTCCCAGAACCGTGAGGACGCCAGGTCGGGGTCGCGGTGGCCGACGTTCCTCACCACCCCGGTGACGGTTCTTCTCCCGCCCCCGAGAGGTCTCCGGACCTGCGGGACGGTGGTGATCGGATCGGCGTGGTTGACGAGCCTGGCGAAGCGGTCGGCGTGAGCGTCGCTCAGGAGGGGGACGCCCAGGACGGCACGGGCGGTGAGGTGCTCCATCCGCCGGATGCCACCCGAGGGGCGGGCGGCGTACGCGGAGGTGATCATGGGAGGTGTGGAACCGCGCGGCAGCAGCCACAGCGTGGCCAGCAGCTCGCTCACCGTCCAGAACGATGCGAAGTAGTCCGGGGTGGGATGGACGATCGCCCTGCCCGTCGTGACGATCTCGTACATCAGCCGCGCCACGCCCTCCCACATCTGCTGCCGCGTGACCACCTCGGCCGGGTAGGAGTACTCGCGAGGCGACACCATCCGCACGGTGACCGAGTGGGCCTTCTCGAAGGCCTCGCGCCACTCCCCCGCCTCCCGCCGGCGCTCGCCGTGGAAGCTGAGGAAGTAGTCGGCCGGCTCGTCGAACATCCAGTAGTGCGCCCGAGGTTCGGGCAGGCGTGGCGCGGGTGTCCTGACCGCGCCCAGCACGCGGCGCAGACGCCGCTCCAGCCACACGCCCAGCTCCGGGTTTTCCAGAATCTCACCGTGGACGGGGGCGTGGCTGGCGCGGGTCAGCACGTTGCGCGGCAGCGGGGTGCGGCTGAGGACGATGCTGCCGGGGTCGAGTTTGGCGCGCATGTTGAAGGCCGTGTAGACGTCCTCCGGCCCCTCGACCGAACAGTCCCACACGACGAAGGTCGACGCCCGCTGCGCCGCGAGCGCGGTGGTCTGGCCTGCGCCGGGAAGAGCGACCGCGAGGCGAATCCCCAGCCTCGCGCAGATCGGCCGTATCCAGTTGTCCAGCAGGTCGTGACCGCCGTCGGTCGGCGGCACGAAGGCCGTCATGGTGGCGTTCACGCGACCGCCCCGGCCGATCCCACGCGACCGTCCCCCTCGGGACGCACGACCGGCACGTTCTGTGCGTCCCGTACGGCGAGAAGTGCCCGCGGTACCGTCCCGGCCCGCGGCCGGCGGTGCGCCCGGCCCGGCTCAGGTCCGTGGCGCCGGTGTCCTCTTCCGAGGTGCGATGTGATGCCCATCCGATGTTCTCCCCCTGGCGTGCACTCCATGGACGACGATCTCCAGCCCCGCAGGGCCGCGGCATCCCCTCGTGCGGTCATCCGTCCAGGTGGGTTTCCAGGAGGGTGACCAACTCGATGACACCGTGGAAGGGGACGGGCTGCGCGGAGTCGTCGGACGCGACCGTCCCGGCGATGTGACCGGTGGCGGTCCTCTGGACGTCGATGGTCAACCGCATTCCGGCCTCCTTCTGCGGCACCGCTCTCCCGGCGCTCTGGCGGCGCCCACGGTAGTCGCCGGGAGAGCGGAAGGCGTCCAGGTACCACCCCTACGGATGGCACGACGGACCTTGACATGCCCGCTTCACCCACACCGGCCCGGCCGCGCCGCCGGTATGCCGCTCCCGCGAGCCGGGTGCCCGGTCCCGGCTGCCGGTCAATCCCCGGGGTCGGACAGGACGGCGCGGAGCTCGATCCGGTTGGTCACGTTCAGCTTCGCGTAGATGCGGTTCAGCTGCGTCTCCACGGTACTGATCGTCACCGAGCGCCGCTGCGCGATCTGACGGGTCGTCATGCCCTCGCAGACCATCGCCACGACCTCGCGCTCGGCCCCGGTGAGGCTGCCGAAGGCGGCGTTGGGGCCGTCCACGGAGAGCCTGAGCTCCCCGGCCGTCTTCAGCGCGAGGGCGGCGTAGGCCGCGGCGCCGGTGCGGTTGAAGGCGACCAGTGCCCGCCGAAGCAGCCGTTCCGCCTCGGCGTGACGCCCCCTGGCGTGCTGGGAGCGCGTCATCACCAGGTCGATCCTTCCCGCCTCGATCGGCAGACCCACCTCGCGGGCGAGCGCGAGGGCCTCCTCGCACTCGCGTACGGCGCCCGTGTGGTCTCCCCTCGCCGCGGCGATCTGGCCCCTGACCCTCGCGATGGACATCAGGGTCGAGCGGCGCCCGCTGGAGGCGGCCCTGTCGCTGAAGACGCCCAGCGCGGCCTCGGCCTCCTCGACCCGGCCCAACTGGGAGAGCGCGTCGGCGCAGACCGGGCCGAACAGGTGGGTTCCCGGCTCCAGGGAGTCGTAGTGCGACTCGATGGCCTCGGCCGCGCCGAGCAGCCGCCGGGCGTCCCCCTGGGCCTGGGCGATCGCCGCACGCGCACCCGCCGCGTAGGCGAGGCTCACCCTGCTCTCGACGATCGGCGCCCACTCCGCGGCCTGGCGGGCGTGCTCGCGCGCCTGGTCCCACTCGCCCCTGGCCGCCTGGGGGAAACACGCCAAGGAGTGCAGGAGCGCGTAGTCCCAGACCCGCTCGTTCTCCTCGGCATCACCGACGGCGAGCCTGGTGAACTGGACGGCGTCGTCGAGCCTGCCCCGGCGGTACTCGACCTCGCCCAGGAAACCGAGTGCCTGGCCGACCCGCAGCGCCTCGCCGCGCGTGGCCCGCGCGACGCCGTCACGCAGGTCGGCGGACGCGCCATCGAGATCGTCGGTCCACAGCCGGATCATCCCGCGGGCCACCAGCCCGTCCAGCCCGGCCACCGACCCCGGCAGGTCGGCGTCCGTCAGGGACGCCAGCGCCTCCTCGGCCCGTCCGGCCAGGGTCCAGCCCAGGGACCGGGCGAACCAGGCGAACGCGCGCACCCATGGCTCGTGACTGCCCGCCGCGACGGCGGCCGTGCCGTACTCGACCATCTCGGGGTAGGAGATCTCGACCACCCCGATGATCGCGAGCTGGGCCGCGATGCGCGCCCGCAGGTCGGCGGGCGCGTGCGGGTTCTCCGCCCCGTCGCGCTCGGCGGCGCCCAGCGCCTGGACCAGCAGCAGCTTCGCCTCCGCGACGCGCCCGGAGATCAGTGCCTGGTAGCCGGCGACGTAGTCGCGCCAGGGACCCCGTGGCGCGACGAGGATCTCGCTCTCGTAGCGCCGGGCGACGGTGGCGTCGCCGGAGACCAGCAGGGTCTCCACGGCCGTCAGCAGGCGGGCCACCCTGTCCGGTCCCGGCGGTGTCAGTTCCACCGCGTGGCGGGCGTACACCGCGGCGAGGGGAAGCCTGCCCCGCGCCAGCAGGAACCGGGCCTCCTCCTGGGCCAGCTCGGCGAGCTCGCCGTCCGTACCGCCTCCGGACGCCGCGATCCCGTGCCACAGCGCGCCGGGGCCACCGAGCAGTGCGGCGCTGCGGTGCAGGGCGCGGCGGCGCTCGATGCCGGAGTCGTAGTAGATGCCGTCCCAGACGAGCAGGGTAGTGAACGCGAACTCCTGCCCCGCCGTCCCGGGGATCTCCTTCACCAGCCCGGCGCCGACGGCCTCCGCGAGGGGGGTCGTGGCGTCGGCGACGCCGGCCAGGGCTCGCAGGTCGGTCAGGCCGAAGCGGCGGCCGAGCACCGCCGCCGCACCGACGACCTCGCGGGTACGGCGGTCACACGACGCCAGCCTCGCCACGACGGCCTGCGTCATGCCCCGAGGGGCGGGCAACGGGCCGTTGCCGAAGTTGATCGAGTGCATCTCCACCTGGTCCAGCAGGAGGAGTGAGTGCAGCGCGTTGCCGTCGGTGTGCTCGTGCAGCCTTCTCGCGCCGGAGGGGGTGAGCCCGTCGTGGCCGGTCGCGACGGCGAGCCGCACGAGATCGTCGGCGGGGAGCCCTTCGACCTGGAGCAGGCGCCCCTGTGGCGAGTCGAAGATGCGGGCCCAGCCCTCGTGGAGTTCCAGGCGGGGCGCGTCCGGCACCGCTCCCGTCGCGTACCCCGGAGCCTGGTGGACGACCAGGAGCATGACCTGGGCGTTGCGCAGGCGCCGGGCCGCCAGGCGGAGCGCGGCCATCGACTGCCGGTCGCCGCAGTGCGCGTCGTCGACGACCACGATCAGCGCGTCGGCGGCGGCGAGTTCCGCCGCGAGGGCCTGGCCGATGAAGGCGGCCTCGGCCTGGCCCGCCAGCGTCCTGGCGAGCACCGGGGTCGGCAACTGCTCGGCGATCTGCTCCAGGACGCCCCACGGGTGGGCGAGCGCGTCCTCGTCACCGAAGGCGCGAACGGTCCGCACGCCGGGCACGGTATGCAGAAAGCGCTCGACCAGCTCGGTCTTGCCGATCCCGGACGCCCCTCGGACACCCACGATCCGCGCGTCACGGCGTCCGGCCTCCCTCCACGCCTCCGCGAGAAAGTCGAGTTCCCGCTTCCGGCCGATGAACAGCGGAGAGGTTCTGCCGTACAACGCAGCGCTCCCTTTTCACGATTCACATGTTCTTGACGGCGATTATGGGTCAGAAATCAACCTGGCGGCACACATTTCATCTGAAGATTTCTCACGAAACGGATTCGAGCAAATTTCACGCCGCTCGCCGGGCCTCGTGGATTCTCCCTGCTCTCGCGGACGCGGAACGCCTTCGGACGCAGGCCGCGACCACCCGGACACCCCGGTCCTCACCGCCCGGCGGGTCCGCGACACCCCTTCCCCTCGGCTCTCCCTCGGCATTTCCCGAAATGGGAGCGGTCCATCTTCGACAAAGGTGCGACAGCCCGCGGATACGGCCGACCGAAAGAGGACGCGACCATTGATTACCTCCCCCGCGAGACGCATTCCACGATTCCCGCGCCGGGTAAGTGCTTGATGACATAAAGTGGTCAACACCTCGCATATTGCGCGATACGTCACATGGTGAACACCGAGTGCGTCTCCCGGCCACGGTCCGGCACCCCTTTTCGGACGCCTGGACACGAGAGCCCTCCCTCCCCCTCCCTCCCCCGGTGCCGCACAGTCGCCCATCATGAAAACCGTTCCCATTTTTACAATGGGCTCCCTCCTCCGTCACCTTCGACGCCGTCTTTGGTGAGATCGGCGACATCGCGAAGATCTTCGGTGTCCCGGAGCGCGGCGAGAACGTGGCGGCCGACCTCACCCGTGGCGGTGACGGCGACAGCGCCGAGGCCAAGATGGGCTTCCTGCGCTCCGATCCCGTCGCCTCCCGGCTCACGGCGGTCAGGAAGAACCGTTTCATCGTCCCTCATCCTCGGTCTGGGATCGGGGGCCGCGGCCGTCCTGACGGCGGGCGCCTTCGCCTCGGCGAGCTGGAACACCGTTGTTCTCTGCGCGGCGGTGGCGGGGATCGGCCTGGCGGTGTGCTGGGCCACCTCCCCCGCCCTGGACGCGCTGGCCTTCGGGCGCGAGATCGCCGCCTCACTCGGCGTCGCTCCGGGCAGGACCCGGCTTCTCCTGCTCGGCGTCCCCGCGTTCGCGGTCATCATCCGCAAAAGGAGCACCCGGTCGTGAGGAGCCGGAAACTCGGGCGGTCGGCGCGGGCGTCTCAGAAGGAGGGCGGCAGGGCCGACGACAGCATGTCGAAGCGGCGGTCGCCCTCGTACAGGGGCGTCTGCGTCTGCGTCGAGGGAGACGCGGGCAGCGGGTCGTACAGGGGTGTGGGCGTCGGGATCGGGGTCGGCGCGGGAAGGGGCGGGGGCACGGAGCTCAGCGACCTGTTCCCGCTCTCGTACAGGACCGCGTACAGCCCGCTGATCAGGCGCCGCACGTCCTGCTCGGGGCGGACCACCAGGCGCATGAACTGGCTGGTCATACCGAGCTTGTTGCCGCACTCGCGGACGAACAGGTTGTGCTCGTCGAGCAGCTGGTCGCGCAGGGCGGCGCCGTCCCTGCCCCCGGGAAGCCGTACCAGCAGGAAGTTGCCCTGGGAGGGGAAGACGGTGAGGCCGGGGACCCGGGTCAGCTGGTGGCGCATCGACTCGCGGTCCAGGGCGACCAGCCGCAGACTGTCCAGATACTCGGACATGTACCGGCGGATCATGAAGACCACGGTCTCGGCGAAGGAGTTCAGGTTCCACCTGGGCAGGGCGCGCCGCACCCTGTCCGCCAGGGCGGGGTTCGCCACCATGTAGCCGAAGCGGATGCCGTGCAGCCCGAAGTTCTTACCGAGGCTCTTCAGCACGATCACGTTCGGCCGTATCGCGGCCTCGTTCGCGACGCTCGGATACGGCTCGGCGTCGACGAAGTCGATGAACGACTCGTCCACCACGACCAGGTCCAGGTCGACGAGCCTGTCGAGCAGGGCGATCACCTCGTGGCGGCGCAGGTAGCCCCCGTCGGGGTTGTTCGGGTTGCAGATGACCGCCACCCGGGAGCCGCGATGCCTGACGA
Organism: Streptosporangium sp. NPDC006930; assembly: GCF_040635605.1. Lineage (NCBI taxonomy): Bacteria > Bacillati > Actinomycetota > Actinomycetes > Streptosporangiales > Streptosporangiaceae > Streptosporangium > Streptosporangium sp. NPDC006930. Next base: position 199,943 of record NZ_JBEYID010000010.1, read on the forward strand.
AGTTGACGAAGGCGTCCACGTCCAGCGCGAATCCCTGGTTCTCCGGCAGCGGATACATGTCCACGCGCTTGCCGGTCTCCATCGGCTGGTCGGTCCAGCGGCCGAACGTGGGGATCGGCACCGCGAGACTCTCCCTGACCAGCAGGTGGTCGATCCAGGTGAGGAGTTCCGTCGACCCGTTGCCCATCACGACGGTCTGCGGGTTCAGGCCCAGCACCCCGCAGAGCTCGGCGGTGATCGTGTCGGCGTCGCTGGGATAGAACTTCAGGATCGTACCGAGGTTGCGCTCCAGGACACCGAAGGCCTCCGGGGTCGGGAAGTACGGATTGCAGGGGATGCAGAAGTCGACCAACTCCTCCGCCCGCTCCGGCGCGGCCCGGATGAGCGAGAAGTACGACGGGCTGTGCGCGGCACTGTGCGCTCGGCGGTGGGTGGAACCGGCCAACTGGGGCCTCCTGCTGACGGATGTTCACGCCTCTGACACCCCCAGCTACGCACCTGGATACGGGCTGGTTCAGCGGGGCGCGCCCCAGGCTCGGGCGACTCTCGGGAATCCGGGCCGCGCCGGCAGGAACAATCGATCACCACGACCCGTGACTCGGGATTTTCAGAGCTTCTTCGTCATGAACACGCTGTACGGGTCGTACTCGTAGTCCGCGAACGGCTCGCAGTACTCGAAGCCGAACTTCTCGTACAGCCTCCGTGCTGGCAGGAAGAACTCGCTCGCCCCGGTCTCAAGGCTCAGCCGGGTGAATCCCATGCGTCCGGCCTCGGCGATGATGTGCTCCAGCAGCAGGGACGCCGTCCCGCTGCGCTTGCGTGCCGGCGCGGTGCGCATCGACTTCACCTCGGCGTGCCCCGCGTCCAGTCTCTTGATCGCGCCGCAGCCCACCAGGTTGTCACCGTCCATGACCGACCAGAAGGTGACCTCGGGCCGGCGAAGCCCGTCCAGATCGAGGGCGTGCTTGCTCTTCAGGGGTGTGACGGCTCGCATCTCCTGGACGTGCTCGTCGAGAAAACCGGCGATCTCCGGACCGGAGAGGTCGTCGAGGACAATCTTCATCAGGTTTCCCTTTCCGGAAGTTCGGTTCCGCGGACGCCAGATCACATTCTGGGGCCTCTTGGAGCCGATCCGGCCGTGGAGCGGCCGCCGACGCATCGGCCACCTCCTACCGATCCGCCGGAGCGGCCTTTCCGGTGGCGGCGAGGTATGCGACCGCGGCCGTGCAGACGAGCAGGGCGGTCCAGTTGTTGAGGCGCAGACCGAGGATGTGGGGGGCGGGATCGATGCGGAGCCACTCGATCCAGGCGCGACCCGCACTGTAGGCGGCGGCGTAGAGCGCGAATGTCCGGCCGCGGTCGAGCCGGAACCGTCGTTCGGCCCAGATGACGAACCCGGCCACGCCCAGGTTCCACAGCGACTCGTAAAGGAAGGTCGGGTGGTAGGTGGCGGTGGACTCCATACCCGGTGGCCGATGGGCGGGGTCGATCTCCAGCGCCCAGGGCAGGGTCGTCGGCCCGCCGTACAGCTCCTGGTTGAACCAGTTGCCCCATCGGGCGATCGCCTGCCCGAGCGCGATCCCCGGCGCGACGGCGTCGGCGAAGTCGCGCAGCGCGATGCCGCGCCGACGGCAGGCGAGCCACGCGCCCACCGCGCCGCCCGCGACGGCGCCCCAGATGCTGATCCCGCCCTCCCAGATCGCGAACGCGCGCAGCGGGTCGTCGCCGGGGCCGAAGTACTGCTGCCAGTCGGTGGCCACGTGGTAGATCCGGGCGCCGACCAGGCCTAGCGGCACGGCCCAGGTCGCGATGTCCTCGACCGCGCCGGGCTCGCCGCCGCGAGCGACCCAGCGGCGCCGGGTCACCCAGATGCCGACGAGGACGGCGAGCAGCATCAGCAGGGCGTAGGCGCGGATCGGGAACGGGCCGAGGTGCCAGACGGCTTGGGTCGGGCTGGGGATGGCGGTCACGGCGTCGAGTCTGGTTCAGCCGGGGCGGCGCCCGCATCGATCGCAACGCCGATCATGTGATCAGTCGACCGGTTGATGCCGAACGGACGGGAGGTTGATTATCGTCGGCGGTGTGGAGTCCTGGGAGCGGTCGCGACGCCGGTGGCAGCACGCCTTCTTCGCCTCATGGCTGGTGCTCACCTCGGCCGGCCCTCTGACGGAGGCGGGCCAGGTGCTCCCGGTGGTGCTGGTGGCCGGGCTGGCCGCCTGGTACGCGGTGTGGTTCGTGCTGCGCACGCCGCCCCCGGACGACGTGCCCACGCCGTACGTGCTCGGCGGTGGACTGCTCTGGCTGGGGCTGTTCGCGATCGACTCCTCCTTCCTGGTGGTCGCGTTGAGCGTCCTCGTGCCCTACTGCATGGACGCCGTGCGGGTCGGGCTGGTCGCGGTGGTGTCGTGCGCCGGGGGCTGGCTGTGGCATCGTTTCCACGCGACCGGGTCGATCACCTGGGCCGAGATCGTCATCGCCGCGCTGATCGCGACCAGCACGGCCGCCGCGGTCGGGTACTTCGGCTCGGTGTCCCGGCAGAGTGCCGAGCGCAAGCGACTCCTCGACCGGCTGCAGGTCGCGCAGGAGGCGCGGGCTGCGGCCGAACGGCAGGCGGGCGTGGCGGCCGAGCGGCAACGGCTCGCCCGTGACATCCACGACAGCCTGACCCAGGGGTTCGCCAGCGTGACGATGTTGCTCGAGGCGGCCCAGGAGACCCTGCCGGACAACAAGCACCTGACCCAGGCGCTGCGGGTGGCACGGGAGAATCTGGCGGAAAGCCGCAGGGTGGTGAGAGCACTGCGCCCCGGCCAACTCGACGAGTGCGGCCTGCCGGAGGCCCTGCGGCGGCTGTCCGGCAGGCTGTCGGACGAGACCGGCGTCCACGCGCACACCGTGATCACCGGCAGGCTCCGGCCGCTCGAGGCACGGGTCCAGGCGGAGCTGCTGCGCGTGGCACAGGAGGCGGTCGCCAACGTTCGCCGCCATGCCCGCGCCGAGCAGGTCACGCTGACCCTGTCGTACATGGAGGACCTGGTCGTGCTTGACGTCCACGACGACGGCGACGGTTTCGCTCCCGACAGGGCCGCCTCGGGACACGGCCTTTCGATCATGCGGGAGAGGATGGAGCAACTCGGCGGCACGCTGCTCGTGGAAAGTGCCCCGGGGGCGGGCGCCACGGTGGTGGCCAGCCTTTCCGCGGTGGCGCTGAGCGGGTCGCGATGACCGTCCGGGTCCTGATCGCCGACGACCACCCGTTGGTCCGCGACGGCATCCGGGCGGTCCTGGGCACCCAGGACGATCTGGAGGTGGTCGGCGAGGCGGTCTCCGGCACGGACGCGGTGCGTCTGGCGCGCGAATTGAGGCCCGACGTCACCCTGATGGACCTGCAGCTGCCCGGGATCGACGGCGCGACCGCGATCAGCAGGATCCGCGAGGACGACCCGGGAGCCAAGGTGATCGTCTTGACCGCCTACGACACCGACGGCGACATCTCACGCGCCATCGACGCGGGAGCCATCGGCTATCTCCTCAAGGACGTCGGCCGTGAGCAGTTGTTCGACGCGATCCGGGTGGCGGCGCGAGGGGAGAGCGCCCTGTCGCCGACGATCGCGAGCCGGGTGCTGTCGTGGGCGCGGGCCGACGCCCCCGATGCCCTCAGTGGCCGGGAGGCCGAGGTCCTCGGTGCGGTCGCCCAGGGGATGAGCAACAAGGCCATCGCCGCCCACCTGTGCATCAGCGAGGCCACCGTCAAGACCCACCTGCTGCACATCTTCGCCAAGCTTGGCGTGGACGACCGCACCGCCGCGGTGACGGTCGCCGCCTCCCGCGGCATCATCCGGCTGGACGGTCGGCCGCTTCAGCTGAGGTCGGCGGTGAGCCGGTCGCGTGGCGGGGAGGACGCGTGGTGACCGCCCAACTCCTGGCGGTGGACGCTCTGCCGGTAGGTCGCCGGGTCGTACTCCGGCGCGTCCTCGATCTCCTGCCTGGTCTGCGAGATGTGCACCTTGCGCTCGTCCTTGTCGATCCCGGTCACCGTGCTGGCCGGGAGCACGACCTTCCTGCCGGAGAGCCAGGAGCCGATGTCGGCCACGATGTAGCTGTCATCGGTCATGTTGCTCTCCTCCTCCACTCGGCCGACCTTGCCGTCGACGGCCTCCACGTCGAAGCCGATGACGCTCATCGTCTCGTCGGGACCGTAGACGCCCTCGCGATAGCTCCACAGACCTTCGCTCGTCATGTGCGGGCTCTCTCCTTGTCACGATGTGTGTGGCCCCCCGACTACCCCTCGCGGCCGAGATAAACGGTGCGGCGGATGGCCGTCCTTCGCCGGCTGTCAATCGTGCCCGGTCACCTCGGTCCGGAAATCCGGGATGTCTTTGTCGATGCTGGTAAATCGCAGGAATTATGGGCCTTTGCCGCCGTCTCGGAGGCCCATGTGGGCGCCGCGGCTCCGTACCGGAAACGGATGTAAGGACAATGCCCCGGACGGTATGCCGAATGGCCGCCCAGATAAGGAGGGGATCAGTGGTTCACGGATCGGACAGGGATCGGACAGGGATCGGACAGGGATCAGACGAGGATCACCGTCATGTCGCGTAAACGTCGCGACATCGTCACTGCGGTCCTCACCGTGGCCGGACCCGCCGCCACCGCCGTTCTCGCCCACGCCGACCGAGATCGAGCCAGACGGGAATGGTGACGGTACGCGCCCGAGTGGTGGGGACCGCTTGACCACACCGGGTGAAACCGTCGGGGAAGGGTTCCAGGAAAGACCCTCGCGGCCGAACCCGGGGAGAAAGACGAACCTGTGAGCTGCCTCACCTACCGTTTCTGATATATCTCCCGTATCAGTAAAGTCTCTCCGGTTATCCTTGCACCCGTGCCCGTGTACGTGGCCGTGGATCTCGGACCTGAGAACGGCCGGGTATTGACCGGCGAATTCGATGGTGAACGGCTCTCGGTGCGTGAAGTGCACCGTTTCGCCAACCGGCCCGTCCGCGTTCTCGACGGCCTGTACTGGGACGTGCTCGGACTTCTCACCCAGGCTCGCGGGGGCATCGCGCTGGCCGCCGCCCGCGACCGCCTCACCAGCGTGGGCGTGACCGCCTGGGGCGGCGACTTCGCGCTCCTCGACCGCGACGGGCGGCTGCTGGCCAACCCTCGCCACCATCGCGACCCCTACACCTCCGGACTGGCGGGACTCGTCTCCTGGCAGGACCACTACGAGCTGACCGGTGTCCATCCGGGTCCCGGCACCACGGCCTGCCAGCTGCTGGCGCACGCCGGTTCCCCGCTCCTGGACGCGGCCGACCACCTGACGATGGTGCCGGACCTGTTCACGCTCTGGCTGAGCGGCGAGATGCTCACCGAGCGGACGATCGCGAGCACCAGCCAGCTGCTGGACGTCAGGACCGGCCGCTGGGCGAACAGCATCGTCACCCGCCTGGGCCTGCCCCGCCACCTGCTCGCCGACCGGCTCACCGAGCCCGGCACGGTCGTCGGCCCGCTGCGCGGCGAGAGCGGAGGAAACGGTGGGAGCGGCAGGAGGGGTGGCGACCGGAACGGGAGAGGCCGCGCCGCGCCCATGGTCGTCGCGGTGGCGGGCCACGACGCCGCATCCGCGGCGGCGGCGCTTCCCGTCTCGTCCGGATCGGTGGGCTATGTCTCTTTCGGCCCCCGCTCGCTGGCCGGGCTGGAGCTCGACGCGCCGGTCACGAGCCGGGAGGCGAGACTGGCGGGCTTCACCAACGAGGGCGGTGTCATGGGGACCGTGCGCTTCACCCGAACCCTCAACGGCCTGCTGCTGCTTCAGGAGTGCCGCAGGGCCTGGGGGGTGCGCACCTCGTACGCGGATCTGGTCGCCGAGGCCGCGGCGGCACCCGCCTTCGGTCCCCTGATCGACCCCGGCCATCCGTGGTTCCTCGAACCCGGTGACATGCCGGCCAGGATCGGGGCCTACTGCCGCTCGACCGGCCAGGCACCGCCCGCCGACCGCGCGCAGACGGTGCGCTGCGTCCTGGAGAGCCTCGCCTGCTCCTACCGGTGGGCCCTGGAGCAGGCCGAGTTCCTCAGCGACCGGCGGGTGGAGGCCGTGCACCTGGTGGGGAGCGCGGCCTCCAGCGACACTCTCTGCCGGCTCGTCGCCGACTTCGCCGGACGGCCGGTGCTCGCGGGCCCCGTGGAGGCGACCGCCGTGGGCAACCTGCTGGTCCAGGCGATGGCCGAGGGCCGTATCGGCTCCCTCACCGAGTTGCGCGAGGTGGTCCGCCGCTCGTTCAGACCCCGGCCGTTCTCTCCCTCGGGGCAGCGGGAACCGTACGAGATCGCCTACTCCCGCTACCGGCGGCTGACAGGGACCGAGGGAGGCTGGAACGGCACGGAGCACGGGCCGGCCGCCGGGTACCGGATGCGCCCGGCCCGTCACGCGGCGTCGGCACCGCCGGTGACGTCACCGGCGACAGCGACGTCAGTGGGACTCGCGGGCGACCGCGTCACCGCTGGAGCCGACGAGGAAGTCGAGATCGGCTCCCCGGTTGGCCTGCATCACGTGGTCGACGTAGAGGCGTTCCCAGCCCCGTGAGGGCGCGGCGAACGCCTCCCGCATGGTCTCCGAGGGCAGGCGCCTGGCCAGGTCCTCCGGCGGGATGTCGATGTCCAGGCGCCTGGCCTCGACGTCCAGGACGATCGGGTCACCGGTCTGCACCAGGCCGAGCGGGCCGCCCGCCGCGGCCTCGGGCGCCACGTGCAGGACCACCGTCCCGTACGCCGTGCCGCTCATCCTGCCGTCGCAGATCCGCACCATGTCACGCACCCCGCGCTCCAGGAGCTTGGCCGGCAGGGGCAGGTTGGCCACCTCGGGCATCCCCGGGTAGCCTTTGGGGCCGCACCCGCGCAGCACGAGCACCGTGGAGGGGTCCACGTCGAGATCGGGATCGTCGATCCGCGCGTGCATGTCCTCGACGCTGTCGAAGACCAGGGCACGGCCCCGGTGGCGCATCAGCTCGGGCGAGGCCGCCGCGGGCTTGATGACGGCTCCGGACGGCGCCAGGTCGCCGTACAGCACGGCGATGCCCGCGGCCTCCTGCAGCGGCCGGTCACGCGGGCGGATGACGGTCTCGTCCCAGATCCGCGCCTCGTCCAGGTGGTCGGCGAGCGGCCTGCCCGTCACCGTCAGCGCCTCCGGGTCCAGCAGGTCGCGCACCTCGCGCAGCACGGCCAGCAGCCCGCCCGCACGGTGGAGGTCCTCCATCAGGTGCCGGCCGGCCGGCTGCAGGTCGGCCAGGAGCGGCACCCCGGCGCCGGCGCGGTCGAAGTCGTCGAGAGAGAGCTCTATGCCGAGCCGGCCCGCGATGGCCAGCAGGTGCACCACCGCGTTGGTGGATCCGCCGACGGCGGCCAGCGCCACGATCGCGTTGAGGAACGATCCCCTGGTCAGCAGGGCGCTGGGACGCAGATCCCGCTCGACGAGTTCGACGGCGAGCCGCCCCGTCTCATGAGCGCCCTCCAGCAGACGGCTGTCGGGGGCGGGCGTGCCCGCGATGCCGGGGATGGTGGTGCCGAGCGCCTCGGCGACGCAGGCCATGGTGGAGGCGGTGCCCATGGTGTTGCAGTGGCCCCTGCTGCGGATCATCGACGACTCCGAGCGCAGGAACGCCTGCTCGCTCAGGGTGCCCGCGCGGACCTCCTCGCTGAGCCTCCACACGTCCGTGCCGCAGCCCAGCTGCGCTCCGCGGAAGGTGCCGGTGAGCATGGGCCCCCCGGGAAGCACCACCGCGGGCAGGTCGACCGAGGCCGCGGCCATCAGCAGGGACGGGATGCTCTTGTCGCAACCGCCCAGCAGCACCACACCGTCGATCGGGTTGGCCCGCAGCATCTCCTCGATCGCCATCGCGGCCATGTTGCGCCACAGCATCGCGGTGGGCCTCACCAGCGTCTCGCCCAGCGAGACGACCGGCAGGTTCATCGGGACGCCGCCGGCCTCCCAGACGCCCCGTTTGACGCCCTCGGCCACCTCGTCGAAATGGGAGTTGCACGGTGTGAGATCGGAGGCGGTGTTGGCGATGGCGATGTGCGGACGGCCGTCGAAGGCGTGCGAGGGCAACCCTCGCCGCATCCAGGCTCGATGGATGTAGGCGTTGCGATCGTTTCCCGCGTACCACTGCGAGCTACGTCGTTCCGCCGTCACGTTTTCAGCCCCATTTGCCGAACGGTAGTCTACGGAGCCCGATTCTTGTACCTCTGTTACCTCTGTCCCCGCCCGGCGGTGCCGTCTGGAAGGTTCCAACCGTGAGAGCGTTCGTTGTGACCGGGCCCCGCCGCTTCGCCGTGCTGGACGTCGATCCGCCGGTTCCCGGCCCCGGACAGGTCGTCGTCGACGTGGAGCGGGCCGGGGTGTGCGGCACCGACATGGAGTTCTTCAGCGGCGACATGGCCTATCTCGAAGAGGACCACGCCCGCTATCCCATGCGGCTCGGCCACGAGTGGTGCGGGACGGTCTCCTCGGTCGGCGAGGGCGTCGACGGCGGCTGGATCGGCACCCGCGTCACGGGCGACACCATGCTCGGCTGCGGCAGGTGCCGCCGCTGCCTGGGCGGGCTGCAGCACGTGTGCGAGGACCGCTTCGAGATCGGCATCCGGGGCGGCTGGCCCGGCGCCCTCGCCGAGCGCCTGCCCGTGCCGGTCACGGCGCTGCACGCCCTGCCGGACGCGGTCGACGCGGTGGCCGGGGCCATGGTCGAGCCGGGCGGCAACGCGTTGCGGGCCGTCGAGGCCGCGGCCCTCGCCCCCGGCGACCGGTTGCTGGTGCTGGGGCCGGGGACGATCGGCCTGCTCGCCGCCGGGTTCGCCCTGGCACACGGGGCGGAGGTGCACATCATGGGCCTGTCGGAGCCGTCGCTGGAGTTCGCCCGCACCCTCGGGGTGCACGGGGCGTGGACCGCCGACCGGCTTCCCGGGCTCCCGTTCGACGCCGTCATCGACGCCTCCAACGCCCCCGGCCTGCCCTCCCTCGCCGTCGATCTGGTGGAGCCCGGCAAGCGGGTGGTCTACATCGGCCTGGCGTCGACCCCCAGCGCCGTCGACACCCGCCTGCTGGTGCTCAAGGACATCACGGCCGTCGGCATTCTGAGCGCCTCGCCCGGCCTGGCCGGGGCGATCGAGCACTACGCCTCCGGCTCGGTGGACCCCCGGCCGCTCGTGGCGGCCGTCGTCGGGCTCGACGAGGTGGGCGAGATCCTCTCCGGTTCCCGCCCCGCGGGCTCCGGTCCCGGCCCCAAGATCCACGTCGACCCCCGGGCCTGACCTGCCCTTCTCAGCCCTTCAGGCCGGTGTGGGCCAGGCCCTCGATGAACTGTCGTTGCGCGAGCACGAACACCACGAGCACCGGCAGGGCGGTCATCGAGGCGGCGGCGAGCTGGACGTTCCACATCGGCCCGCCGTAGGCGTCGACGAACTGGGTCAGCGCCTGCGGGAGGGTGAACTTCTCCGGCGAGGAGAGGTACACGATGGGTTCGAGGTAGAGGTTCCAGCTGTGCAGGAACGTGAAGATCGCGACGGCACCGAGCGCGGGGCGGGCCAGCGGCAGCGCGACCCGGTAGAAGGTGCCGAACCGGCCGAGCCCGTCCACCCGGGCGGCCTCCTCCAGCTCACCGGGCAGGCTGATGAAGAACTGCCTCATGATGAAGGTGGCCAGCACGCCGGGCGCGCCGAGGATCGGCACCAGGATGAGCGGCCAGTGGGTGTCGGTCAGCCCGAGCCCGTGGAACATCTGGAACAGCGGGACGATCGTGACCTCGCTCGGGATGAGCAGCCCGAGCAGTACGACGACGAAGAGGACGTTCTGGCCGGGGAAGCGGATGCGCGCGAAGGCGTACCCGGCCATCGCGGCCACCGCCATCGTGCCCGCCGTGACGACCAGGGCGATGTAGAGGCTGTTGAAATACTGGCCTGCGAAGGGCTGGAGCCGGAAGACCTGCCCGTAGGCCGAGAAGTCCCAGTCGGCGGGCAGCAGCCTCGGCGGGAAGGCGAAGATCTCGCTGACCGGTTTGAGGGACGAGGTGACCATCCACCAGGTCGGGAAGACGAACGGCACGCACAACACGCACAGCACGCCGTACAGGAGCGTCTTCAGCCGTACCGGTATCTCACGTCTCATTGAAGACCCACCTCCTGCGCATCCGCCACTGCACGACGGTGAGCAGCGCCACGATCACGAACAGCAGGACCGACAGCGTCGCGCCGTATCCGAAGTGATGGAACTGGAACGCCTGCTGGTACAGGTAGTAGACGAGGACGGTCGTCGACATTCCCGGGCCGCCCTGGGTGAGCACCGCGATCTGCGCGAACACCTGCAGCGACCCCACCACGGTGATGATCGAGGTGAGCAGGATGGTCGGGCTGATCAGGGGGACGGTGATCCGCAGGAAGCGGGTCCACGCCCCGGCGCCGTCCAGTTCGGCGGCCTCGTACAACTGGGCCGGCACCCCTTGGAGGGCGGCGAGGAACAGCACCATGTTGAGGCCGACGTTCTTGAGGACCTGTACGACGATCACCGAGAGCATCGCGGTGCCCTCGCCGCGCAGCCAGTTGGGGCCGTCGGCCCCGGCGACGGCGAGCAGGCCGTTGAGTCCGCCGTCGTCCTGCAGGAGAAACTGCCACACGATCGTCCAGGCGACGAGCGAGACCACCACGGGCGAGAAGAACAGCGTGCGGAAGAAGGTGGTCCCGCGCAGCCGCTGGTTGAGCAGGATCGCGAGGAGGAGGGCGAGGCCGAGGTTGAGCACGACCAGCCCGACGGAGAACAGCGCGGTCCCCGCGAGGACCTCGCGCAGGTTCGCGTCGGCGAGCAGCCTGTCGTAGTTCTCCCCGCCGACGAACTCGAAGGTCCCGGCGAGCACGTTCCACTCGTGCAGGCTGTACCACAGGACGAGTCCGAGCGGCAGGAGCACGAACAGCAGGCTGCCGAGGAGCTGCGGGGCGACGAGCAGGTATCCGACCAGGTTGTCGCGGCGGCGCGTGGTCCAGAACACCCGGCCTCCACCGCCGCCGGAAACCCGGCGAGCCCGGTGGGTCCGCCGGGGGCCGCGAGTCCGGCCTTCGGCCTCCGTGCCCTCCACCGCCCGGCGGGCGGTCCGGTCGCGGGGGTGCGGGCGGGGGGGGGCCCCCCCCGCGCCCCCCGCGGCGGGGGGGGGGGGGGGCCCCCCCCCCCCCCCCCCACCCGGGCAAGGGG